>JAEXRD010000117.1 GCA_023438245.1 Pseudomonadota bacterium
GGGGGGGGGGGGGTGGGTTACTCTCTGGCGGGCCCCCCCCCCGCCCCCCCCCCCGCCTCATGACGAAGCCAGGGGGCAAAAGACACGTTTCGAAACAGGCCCTAAGAGACCTTTTTCACAGAAACAAAATGCTCCTGCATGGAGATGGCCCCACCGGCCTTGTCCCACTTCTGCATGCCGCCGGGCATCAGCTCGTTGTCCGACACGCCCCGGCCCCTGGCGCGGCTCTCCACCGGCAGGGTGTGGCCGAAGCCGTGGATGGTGAACACGCACTCGGGGTGGATGAACTCCGTGACCAGGGCGCGCAGCGTGCCCCCGGTGCCGCCCTTGCCCAGCGGGGCAACCTCGACCATGTCCATGTTCTCGATGCCCAGGGCCGTGGCGCGGGTCTTGTTGATCCACAGCACGTTCTCGGGCATCAGCTCGAAGAGCAGCGGGTTGTTCACGGTGTGGCCCTGGGTGTGCACGCCGCAGCGGCCGAAAGCGATGCGGAAGGCGTTTTCCGGGGGCCGCACCGGGGCCTCGTAGGGCGGCAGCGAGGGCAGCCCGTCGGCCTCCAGCTTGGCGCAGACCATCTCGATCTTGCCCGAGGGGGTCTTGAAGGACAGCGGCTTGATGGTGGGCTTTTCGGCCAGTTCCACGAAGCCCTTGGCCGCGAAGTCGGCGACGGCGACGCCCGTGCCCTCCAGCTGGCGCTCCCAGAGCTGCTCCACGCTGTCCACGGCCAGGGGCTCCATGCCCAGGCGCTTGGCCAGCCCGGCGTAGATCTCCCAGTCGGCGCGGGTGTCGTACACGGGGGCTACGGCGCGCTGGCGCAGGAAGAACTGGGGCTTCAGCCCGCCCTTGCTGGCCACGATGCTCTCGCGCTCCAGGTAGGTGCTCATGGGCAGCACCACGTCGGCGTTCCAGGCGGTGTCGCTCCAGCTGAAGGTGACGGCCACCAGCAGTTCGAGCTTCTCCCACATCTTCTTCACGGCCTCCTGGTCGGGGAAGGCCATGAGCGGGTCGTGGCGATGGGCGATGTAGGCCCGGATGGGATAGGGCTTGCCGCTCTCGATGGCCTCGTAGGCCAGGTTCACCAGGCCGGGGCCCGCGTCGAAATGGGTGCGGCCCTCCTGCCAGCCCACGCCGTCCACGCGCTTGGCCGCGGGCTTGGGAAACAGCTCCACCAGCTGCTTCAGGCCCTTGCGGCCCACGTCTCCGGCCTTGCAGGCCAGGGGCAGGCCGCCCTTGGCGCCGATGGCGCCCAGCAGCGCATTGATGATGTAGGCCGTGCGGCTGACGTAGAAGGAGGTGGAGAAGCGCGCGGTCATCCAGCCCGGGTGCCAGATCACGTGGGGCGCGGCCTTGGACAGCTCACGAGCGAACTGGCGCAGCTTCGCGGCGGAGGCGCCGGTCTCGCGCTCGGCCCAGTCCGGGGTGTAGGGCTTCACGAATTCCCGCAGCACGTCGAGGTCGTGAATCCATTCCTTCACGAACTTGCGGTCGTAGAGCTTCTCCTCAAGCAGCACGTTGATGACGGCGAGATTGAAGGCGTAGTCCGTGCCGGGGCGGATCTGGAAGAAGCGGTCGGCCTTGGCCGCGGGGATGTTGGCGCGGATGTCGATGACCGTGAGCTTGCATCCGGCGTCGCGGGCGTCCAGGAAGTCGTTGACCTCCTTGACGTTGATGGCCTCCAGCAGGTTGCGCGTCTGCAACACCACGTGGCGTGCGTTCTTCAGGTCATGCACCAGCTCCTTGCGGCCGCATCCGAACACGGACTGCGACGCATGCTGCACGTTGCGCGCGCAGGCGGAGTCGTGGTTGCAGTAGTTGGGCGAGCCGAAGCCGCGCACAAAGGCTTTGACGAGGTCGATGTAGGGGCCGCCGCGGTCGGAAAGCAGCAGCGACTCCGGCCCGTACTTGGCGCGGATGTCCGCAAGCTTGGCGGCCACGTAGTCCAGGGCCTCGTCCCAGGTGGCCTTGCGCCACTTGCCCTCGCCGCGCGCCCCTTCGCGGATGAGCGGGGTCTGCGGGCGCTCATCGTCGTAGAGCAGGCTCGGTCCGGCGGCGCCGCGCGCGCACAGGGCGCCCTTCAGGCCCGCCGCATGGGGGTTGCCGAAAACACCGGTCACGCGACCGTCAACGACATCCACCGCCACTGGGCAGCGCACACTGCACATGCCGCACACACTGAACACCTGTTTCCGATCCATCTGTCGCCTCCATGCTCTTCACGGTGACTTGTACTAACACGCTAACACAAGAATTCGAACAACGCCATACCCTGACGAAAATTTGCATTTCACAGTCGCGAATATTTTTTCTTGCAATTTATTATTATTTTTTAATACGGTCCTAAAAAGTTGTTCCCAGCCACATGCTCAAATCTGCTTGACGAAAATCGTCACCCTGTGGTTAACATTTTCGTGACAGCAGGGCGGCAGTCGCCCTGCGCCAACTCTCGCCACAAGCCCAACACGCGAATACGAGGCGGAACGTCATGAGCATCTACCGCATAGCGTTGAATCCAAACCGCTGCATCGGCTGCAAATCCTGTCTGGCCCACTGCAATATCAAGAACAAGCTGCCTGCCGGGCTGTCCCTGAACCGCATCAAGGTGCTGGGGCCTTTTCCCGGCCACGACGGCAACCCGCGCATGGAGTTCGTGTACCAGAACTGCATGCAGTGCGATGATCCCTTCTGCGTCAAGGTCTGCCCCTCCGGCGCGCTGACCAAGCGCCCCCAGGACGGCCTGGTGTGGCTGGACGAGGAGACCTGCATCGGCTGCCAGCGCTGCGTGGAGGCCTGCCCCTGGGAGGTGCCCGTGCACATCGAGGCCTGGGGCAAGGTCCGCAAGTGCGACTACTGCAAGGACCGCGTGGACATGGGCCTGGACCCCGCCTGCGTCACCGGCTGCACCGCCAAGGCGCTCACGTTCATCCGTCCCCGCTAGGCACTATGGCTTGAAGCGGCAGCCGCCGCAGGCAACATGCAACCGCACCAAGAGCGACACATGAAGGAGCGAGACATGAAGCACCGCCACCTCATCGCCGCCGCCCTGGCCGGTCTGGCGCTGTGCGCCTGGCTTGGAGTGGCCATGGCCCAGCAGGCCGCGCCCGCGCCCGCAGCCCCCGCGTCCGAGGCCGCCAAGCCCGCCGACGCCAAACCGGCCGAGGCAAAACCGGCCGAGGCAAAACCGGCTGACGCCAAGCCCGCCGCCAGTCCGGACGGCGCGAAGAAGAAGGTCACCCTGGCCGAGGCCCTGGCCAGCGCCCCGCGCGGCACCGAGCCCGGCATGGTCGACGAGACCAAGCCCGCGGGCTTCCTGGGCATTCCCGGCGGCCCCAGCGTCAACCCGATCCTGGCCTTCCTCTGGGCCGT
>JAEXRD010000132.1 GCA_023438245.1 Pseudomonadota bacterium
GGGGGGGGGGGGGGGGGGGGGCCCCCCCCCCCCCGCTGCCTGCAGCCTACAGGGTCTGCGGCTTCTCGATCCATTTGCTGACCACGGGCGCGACGTAGGTTTCGAACTGGTCGAGCAGTCCGGCGGGCGTGGTGTGCGAGAGCAGCATGGTGCGGTGTCCGGGCATGATGAAGCCCTGGGAAACGGCGTGGTCCAGGAAGGCATTGAGATGGCTGTAGTAGCCGCCGATGTCCAGCACGCCGCAGGGCTTTTTGTGGAAGCCCAGCTGCGCCCAGGTCAGCACCTCGCAGAGTTCCTCCAGGGTGCCCATGCCGCCGGGCAGGGCCACGAAGCCGTCCGAGAGCTTGGCCATGAGCGCCTTGCGCTCGTGCATGGAGGCGACGACGTGCAGTTCGGTCAGGCCGGTGTGCGCGATCTCCTTTTTCTGGAGCGCCTCGGGGATGATGCCGATGACCTTGCCGCCCGCTTCGAGGGTGGCGTTGGCCAGCACGCCCATGAGCCCGACGTTGGAGCCGCCGTACACGCAGGTGATGCCCCGGCGCGCGAGTTCCGCGCCCATGGCGCGCGCGGCCTGCAGGTAGTCGGGGCTGGTGCCGGGATTGGAACCGAGGAACACGCAGACGCTTTTCATGGGCTGGCTCCTGTGCGGGTTGGCGAAAATTCCCGGCACGCGCCGGGGCAGATTCCATAGACCCGCCCGGCCACGCTGGCAACCCCCCTTTGCCATTGTGAATTTCAAAGACAATCCTGAAATCCCAAGGCCTGAAAATACATCTTGACTTTGAATTTCATTCTCGATTAGATAGGATTTCACATGCCGGACCTCACAAAATAACCAAGGAGCCCCCCATGCTGAACAGAACCCTTTGGGAGAACGCGGAATACGCCTGCCCCATCGTGGGCACCTGCCTGTCCACGGCGGAGCTGCGCAAGCTGGCGCAGCGCGTGGGCCTGATGCTGCCGGAGACGGCCAGCGACTATGAGCTGCACGGCTGTTTCGTGAGCCTGGCCAAGCGCCCGGAGCGTCCGGCGAGGCTGATGCAGAAACATTTGGACAAGAAATTTCACCGCCAGATGAAGCGGTTTTCCAAGGCCAGGACCGACGAGGAGCTCTGGACGCTCTGGGCCGAGATGGCCGACGCCGGGGACATACCCGGCGCGTTCTGGTCGGTGATGCGCCACCGGGGGGCCTCGGAGCAGCTGGTGGCCCAGGTGTACGGCGAGGTGCACATGCTTTCGCACCTGGTGGGGGCCAGCACGCGCGCGGACCTGCGCCGACTGGCCGAGACCCAGGCCCAGGTGGAGCGCCTGGCGGCGACGCTGGCCGAGCGCAAGACCGTGCTGCGCGAGGCCGTGGCCGTGTGGAAGCGCCGCACCGGCGAGCTGGAGCGCGAACTGGCCGCCGAGCGCGCCCGCCGCGAGCAGGCCGAGCGCGAGCGCCTGTCGCTGCGGGAGATCGTGGAGACCCGGGCCGTGGCCGAGCTGGAGGCCGACCGCGACGCCCTGCTGCGCCAGCTGCGCGACATCACCGACCGCCTGCACCAGGCCGAGGCCACCGGGCGCAGGCAGGCCGCCATCATCGAGGACAACTACCGCGAGGAGTCCGCCCTGCGCGCCCGGCTGGCCAGCCAGGAGCACGAGCTGCGGGCCATGGAGCTGGCGCTGGCCCAGAGCCTGGGCGCGGACCTGGCCCTGGTGGCGGGCGCCGTGGAAAGTTGCGACGCCGACTGCTCCGGCCCTTCCTGCGGGGCTGGCTGCGCGGACGCGGAAAACTGCCCCTGCCCCCGGCTGCGCGGCAAGCGCGTGCTGTACGTGGGCGGCCGCAGCGGCCTGAGGGGCCAGTACCGCGCCCTGGGCGAGCGTTTCGGCTGCGAGGTGCTGCACCACGACGGCGGGCTGGAGCAGTCCAGCCAGCACCTGCACCAGCTGCTCTCAAGGGCGGACGCGGTGGTCTGCCCGGTGGACTGCGTGAGCCACGAGGCCTGCGCCGCGGTGAAGCGCCTGTGCAAGAGCGGCGGCAAGCCGGTGCTGTTCGCGCGCTCCTCCGGGCTGTCCAGCCTGGCCAGCTCGCTGACGGAACTGGACCGTTCGGGACTGGACCGCGCCTGCCAGTGAGCCGGTGCCAGACCCGACCGCCGCAGCCCCTCCCTTGCCAACCGCGCGCCAATTCCATAGGGTGCAAATAGCTCGGAAAGCCGAGAGGTTCGCTCACCCCCACCCAAAATCACTATGGAGGTCCGGTTATGGCAGTGCAGACGCGCGAACAGCGCAAAGCCAAGGTGCTTGAAGTGTTGAACAAGGCGCGGGCCATGGAGCTCTACGCCATCACCCAGTACATGAACCAGCACTACAACCTGGACGACGCCGACTACGGCGAAATGGCCGCCAACATGAAGCTCATCGCCATCGACGAGATGCGCCACGCCGAGATGTTCGCCGAGCGCATCAAGGAGCTGGGCGGCGAGCCCGTGACCAGCGGCGAGGGCAAGGTGGTCAAGGGCCAGGACGTGCGCAAGATCTTCCCCTTCGACGCCAAGCTCGAGGACGACACCATCGACGCCTACAACCAGTTCCTGCTCACCTGCCGGGAGTGCGGCGACAACATCAGCGCCAACCTGCTGCAGACCATCATCGACGAGGAGCAGATCCACTACAACCACTTCGACAACGTGGGCGAGCACATCAAGAGCCTGGGCGACGCCTACCTGTCGCGCATCGCGGGCACCCCTTCCAGCACCGGCGGGCCGGGCAAGGGCTTCGTGCTCAACAAGGGCGGCGCGGCGTAAGGACCATCCGCCACAAAGCGCCTTTTGCCCCCTGGGCGTCGTCGTGAGCCGACCAGGGGCCGGGGCTGTACCGACAGAGTACTATCCCCGCCCCCTGGCCGGTTCTCTCCTCGCCAGGGAACAAAAATCATCTTTTGGCGGACGGTCCCGATGGACCATGTCCGAAAAAACCAGACAGGCGGGCCGGGGAGCGATCTCCGGCCCGTTTTTATTGCGGATGCCGGGCCAGGATCTCGTCCAGAGGCATCCCCACGGCGCGCTCCACGCGCTCCCGCATGGCCAGGGCGTGCAGGAGCCTGCGGCGGATGGCCTCGCACACCTCCGGGGCATGGGCGAAGAAGTCCAGCTTCTGCTGGAAGCGCGTCTCCACGCTCACCCGCGTGCTGCCCCAGACCAGCTTGTCCGCCAGGTACACCAGTTCGCGCTCGGTGATGCGCGGGGCCTGCTCCGGCGGGATGTCGCGGTGCACGGCCACGATTTGCGCCAGCGGGCCGTAGCCCAGCTCCTCCAGCAGCGCCGCCCCGGCGGCCTCGTGCCTGGGCTGGGCCTTGGCGATGTCGTGCAGCAGCGCGGCGGACTCCACCAGCTCCAAATCCAGCTCCAGCCCTCCCGCCGCGAGCGCCCGCGCCAGGGCCAGCGCCGCAATGGCCACGCCCCGGCCGTGCGCCAGCCCGCGCTCCCCGGCCCCGTGCAGCTCCAGCAGCGCCACGGCCTCCTGCGGCGTGGGGATGCCCCGGCGCTCCCCCCTGCGCCGGGCCTCGGCCAGGTCCTCCGGCGTGTCCACGTCGAAATGGATGTTGCGGTCGGCCACGGGCACCTCGCGGGCGGGGAGCCGCTCCAGCGCCCCGGCCAGGCCGCCCGTTCCGTCCCAGGCCAGGATGTCCGGGAAGAACGCCGCCGGGATGAGCGGCGGGTGGCCGCGCTGTCCGGCGAATACGGGGTGCAGCACCGCCTCCGGGCCCTCGTCCGCCGCGCCGAGCAGCGCACGCAGGGTGTGCGGCCGCACCAGCGGAATGTCCACGGGCAGCACGAAGGCCCTGCCCAGGCCCTGCGGCAATGCCCCCAGCCCGGCCAGCCCGGCGCGGACAGAAGTGAACATGCCCCGGGCGTGGTCCGGGTTCTCCACGCAGCGCAGGCCCAGGCGCGCGCCCTCGGCGCGGGTGTCCTCCGCCCTGTGGCCCGCCACCACCAGGATATCCGCCACCCCGGCGGCGCGGAGGGCCAGGGCGCAGCGCTCCAGCAGAGTCGCCCCGCCAAGGTCGGCCAGGGGCTTGAACCCCGGCTCCAGGCGCGAGGACAGCCCCCCCGCCGGGATGATGGCTGCGGTCCTGGTCACAGCGCTTTTCCCGCCCTGTGCGCCACAAGTTCGCCCACGATGCTCACGGCGATCTCCTCCGGGGTCTCGGCCCCGATGTCCAGCCCGATGGGGCAGCGCACGCGCGCCAGGTCGGCGTCGGTGAAGCCCTGGCCGCGCAGGCGCTGGTACACGGCGTCCCTTTTGCGGCGGCTGCCGATCATGCCCACGTACCCGGCGCCGGTGCGCAGGGCCTGGGCCAGGGCCTCGGCGTCGTGCACGTGGCCGCGCGTCACGATGACCACGCTGGCTTCCGGGCCCGTCGGCACCCCGGCCAGGCAGCCCGAGTAGGACTCCAGCACGCGGGTTTCGGCCCCCGGGAAGCGCTCGGCGCTGGCGAACTCGGCCCGGTCGTCCAGCACCGTGACCTGGAATCCGCACAGGGCGGCCATCTGCGCCGTGGGGCGCGAGACGTGGCCCGCGCCCAGGATCACCAATGGGCTGGCCGGGGCCCAGGGTTCGAGCACATAGCTCCGGCCCTCGTGCTCCAGCGCCACGGGGGCGGAAATGCCCCGCCCGGCCTCGAATCCGGCCAGACGCGCGGCCAGGGCAAGCGGGCACGCGGGTTCGCCCGGCGCAACCAGCCGGGCCTCGCCCTCGCCCTGCGGCACAAGCCGCAGCACGCGCTGGCCCCGGCCCAGGGTTGCGGAAAGTTCGCGCCACAGTGGCAGGTCTCCCGGCTCCAGGCGTTCCAGGAACACCGTGAGCCTGCCGCCGCAGATCATGTCCGCCCCGGCGGCCAGCTCGCCCGTGAGGTCGAAGCGCTCCACCCGGCGCAGGCCGTCGGCCAGCACCTGCGCCCCGGCGCGCATCACTTGCGCCTCCACCAGCCCGCCGCCCACGGTTCCGGCCAGGATCACCGGGCCGCCATTGCCCGTAATGAGACCGGACGCCAGCAGCATGCGGCTGCCCGCCGAACGCGGGGTGCTGCCCTCATGGGTCAGGATGGCGGCCTGCGCGATGCTCTCGCCGCGCTCCAACGCCCCCAGCAGGGCTTTCAGGATGTCGTTCATGGTGCGCTTCAGGCCCCTCTTTCCCCTTGGCCCAGCCGGGCCGGATTGCCGGAGCTTCCGCCGGCCAGCACGGCTACTGCGTGACCAGGGCCTGGCCCGAGCGCGCCCAGGCCAGCACGCCCCCGGCCAGGGACGTGACGTTGGCGTAGCCGTGGTTGCGCATGTACGACCCGGCCATGTTGGAGCGGTAGCCCGAGCCGCAGTAGACCACGATTTCCTCGTCCGTGGGCAGGGCGCAGCAGGCTTGCAGGATCTCCGCCAGGGGCAGGTGCCGCGCCCCCGCGATGTGCCCCGCGGCCCATTCCGCCGGGGTGCGCACGTCCAGCAGGATGGGCGCGTCGCCCTTGGCCAGCCGGGCGGCCAGCTCCAGCGCGCCCACCTGCTCCAGCCGGGCCGTGGCCCTGCCGGAGTAGATCCACGTCGGCATGCCTCCGGCCAGGTAGCCCAGGATGTTGTCGTAGCCGATGCGGTGCAGCTCGGTGCGCATGGCCTCGTAGGCGGCCCGGCCCTCCGTCACCAGCAGGAGGTCGGCCCCGGGGTCCACCACCATGCCCACCCAGTTGGCCAGCTGCTTCTCGAACCCGATGTTCAGCGCGCCGGGAATGTGGCAGCCGCCGAAAGCCGCGCTGGCGCGGGCGTCAATGACCACGGCCCCGGAGGCCATGCGGGCCTCGAAGTCCGCCACCGACAGGGCGCGCTCCAGGGGGCAGCGCTCCAGAAGCGGCGCGCCGCCCGCGTTGGTGGCGATGATGTGGCTGAAGCTCTTGGGCCGGGCCGGAAAGTCCTGGCTCATGGCCAGGGCGAAGTCCTCGAATGTCGCGTACTGCAGGCGCGGGTTGTGCCTGCGCTCGTACCCCAGGGTGGTGCTGGGCTTGGGGCTCATGCCCTTGCCGCACAGCGAGCCCGCGCCGTGGGCCGGATACACCTCCAGGTGGTCGGGCAGCGCGCCCAGCTTCACGAACAGGGAATTGTGGAGATTCCTGACCTGTTCATCAAGCGCGGCCTGGCCCACCAGGTCGGGCCTGCCGATGTCGCCCACGAACAGCAGGTCGCCGGTGAGGATGAGCCAGGGGTCCTCGCTGCGCGCCAGGTCGGACACCAGCAGCGAGAGGGAGTGCGGGGTGTGGCCCGGGGTGTGCAGCACCGTGAGCCGGGCGGCCCCGGCCTCCAGAACCGTGCCCTCGGGCAGCGGGGTGAAGGCGAAGGTGGCGGGGGTGTCCGGGTGCATGCAGATGGGCGCGCCGGTGCGCCCGGAGAGCTCGTGCGCGCCGGAGACGTGGTCCGCGTGCACGTGGGTGTCGATGACGTGGGTGATGCGCATGCCCTCTTCGCGGGCGATGTCCAGGTAGTCGTCGATGTCGCGCTTGGGGTCCACCACGACCATGACGCCCTTGGCCGGGCAGCCCAGCACATAGGAAAAACAGCCCAATCCCTGAACCTGAATCTGCTTGAAGTACATGGCGGCCTCCGTTTCGGGCGTGCTGCCCTATTCCGGGCCTATGCCGTTCATATTCCGGAGTCAATGCCCCCGGCCCGCAGCTCAGGCGCCCTCGCCCTCCTCCAGGCGGTAGCCGATGCCCGTCTCGGTGCGCAGGAAGCGCGGCCGGGCCGGGTCGGGCTCGATCTTGTGGCGCAGCTGGTGCACGAACACGCGCGGGTAGTGGGCCTGGTCCTCGCGCGCGCTGCCCCAGACCTCCTTCAGGAGCTGGCGGTGCGTCACCACCTTGCCCGCGTGGCGCACCAGGAAGGCCAGCAGCTTGAACTCGATGGGCGTGAGGTGGACCTCCTGGCCGGAGACGCGCACGCGCCGGGCCGCCACGTCCACCACCAGCTCCCCGCAGCGGAACACCGGGTCGGACGGCGGGCCGCCCTGCCCGGCCAGCGAGGCATGGCGCAGGGCCACGCGCATGCGCGCGGACAGCTCGCCCACGCCGAAGGGCTTGGTCAGGTAGTCGTCGGCCCCGGCGTCCAGCGCGTCGATCTTGTCCTGCTCCTTGCCGCGCGCGGAGAGCACCAGGATGGGCGTGGCGGTCCACTGGCGGATGCGCCGGATGACGGTAAGCCCGTCCATGCCCGGCAGGCCCAGGTCCAGCAGGATGAGCGCGGGCTGGTGCGAGGCCGCCAGGCCCAGGCCCTCCTCGCCGCTCTCGGCCTCCACCAGGCGGAAGTCCTGGCTTTCCAGGTAGGCCCGCAAAAAGCAGCGGATGGGGGCCTCGTCCTCGATGACGAGCACCGTGGTCTTGTCCGAACTCACAGGGCCTCCTCGTCTTTTCCCGCGTCCTTTTCCGCGCCCCCGGCATGGCCTGGCCGCCGCTTCGGCGCGGGCAGCGTCACGACGAACGCGGCCCCGCCGCCCTCGCGGTTCTCGGCCCGGATGGCCCCACCGTGCACCAGGGCGATGGCCCGGCAGATGGCCAGGCCGATGCCGTAGCCCTTCCTTCCGCCGCCTCCGGCATCCTGGCCTTGATAGAACAGGTCGAAGACCTTTTCCAGCTCTTCGGGGCGCAGGCCCGGCCCACGGTCGGCCACGGCGATCTCCAGCCCGCCGTCCCCGGCGCCCTGGCGGACGGCCCGCACGGCCCGCGCGGAGATGGCCACCGGCGAGCCCTCGGGGGTGTACTTGACGGCGTTCTCCAGCAGGTTCAGCAACAGCTGCTCCATGAGTACCCCGTCGGCCTCCACCAGCGGCAGGTCCGCCGGAACGTCCACCGAGAGCTCGCGCCCGGCCAGGTGCTTCTCCACCAGCCTGAGCGCAGCGCCCAGCGGCTCCTCGATGGACTGGAGCTGGAGGTCGGGCTTGAGCGTGCCGGATTCGAGCTTGGTCATGCGCAGCAGGTTGGCGATGAGCCGGGACAGGCGCTCGGCCTCGTCGTAGATGTTCACGGCGAGCTGGCGGCGCTGCTCCGTGGCCAGGTCCTCGCCCACGGCGGCCAGGCTGTCCGCCGAGCCCATGATGGCGGAGAGCGGGGTTTGCAGGTCGTGGGTGACGGAGGACAAAAGCGAGGTCTTGAGCCGCTCGGTCTCGGCCTCCATCTGGGCGTGCAGGCTTTCGCCCTCCAGGCGCTCCACCTCCAGGGCCAGGGCCACCTGCCGGGCCAGGGTCTCGATCATGTGCGTCTGCTCGGGGCTGAACAGCGCGCCCTCGGTTCCCGGTCGCAGCCCCAGCACGCCCAGCGTGCCCTTGAGCCCCAGGAAGGGCACGTAGAGCGCGCCGCTGGTGGGCAGGGTGCTGGTGCCAAGCCCTGCGGGCTGGCCATTGGCGAAGACCCAGGCGGCCACGCTCTCGCCCTTGTGGGTGACGCGGAAGGCCTCCCGGTCGCCCACGTGCTCCCGCAGGCGGCCCTCGTAATCGGGCAGGAAGGCCAGCGCGCGGCAGGCGAACAGCTCGGAGAGGTGCTCCATGGCGATGCGCAGGAGCTTTTCCGTGCCGCGCGTGCCCGCCAGCTCACGCGAGAGGGCCAGCATGACCTGGGTTCTCGCCTCGCGGGCGCGGGCGGCCTCGGCCTGCTGGCGGATGTGCGCGGTGAGCCTGCTCATGACCAGCGCCACCCCGAACATGACCGCGAAGGTGAACAGGTACTGCGTGTCCGACACGGCCAGGCTGAAGCGCGGAGAAACGAAGAACACGTCGAAGCAGAGCACGCCCAGGACCGAGGAGAGGATGCCCGGCCCCTGGCCGTGGCGGCTGGCCACGAACATGGTTCCCAGCAGATAGACCATGATGAGGTTGGACAGGTCGAAGAAGGGAAACATGGCGAAGCACACGGCGGAGCAGGCCGCCACGGCCCCCACGGCCAGGCCGTAGGCGCGCGGGTCCGTGGCCGGGCCCTCGCCCCCGCCCGGCCTGGGCCGGGGGCCCTCGCCGCGCTCCGGGTCGTCGCCGCGGATGACCTGCACGTCGATCTCCGCGCTCTTGCGGATGAGCTCGTCCACCGGGCTGCCCAGCAGCACGTCCAGCAGCCTCTGGCGCACGGGCTTGCCGATGATGATGGTGGAGACGTTCCTGGCCCGGGCCAGGGTCAGGATCTCCTCGGTGATGCCCCGGCCCGAGAGCGTCACCACCTCGGCCCCGAGGCTTTCGGCCAGGCGCAGGTTCTGCACCACCTGGTTGTGGCGCGGGTCGCCCGGCGATAGCGGCTGGGTCTCCACGTAGGCCGCGATCCACTGGGCGTGCTGGCTGGCGGCCATGCGCTTGGCCGCGCGCACCAGCCGGGCCGAGGTGGGGCTGGGCCCCACGCACACCAAGAGCCTGCCCGTGGTGGGCCAGGTGACCTCCACGGCTTGGCCCTGGCGGTACACCAGCACCTCGGTGTTCACGCGGTCGGCCACCACGCGCAGGGCCAGCTCGCGCAGGGCGGTGATGTTGCCGGGCCGGAAGAAGTTCTTCTCCGCGGCCTCGGCCTGGCGGGGGATGTACACCTTGCCCTCGCGCAGGCGCTTCAAGAGGTCGTCGGGCGTCAGGTCCACCAGCACCAGCTCGTCGGCC
Source organism: Pseudomonadota bacterium (assembly GCA_023438245.1). GTDB lineage: Bacteria > Desulfobacterota > Desulfovibrionia > Desulfovibrionales > Desulfovibrionaceae > Humidesulfovibrio. Next base: position 9,640 of record JAEXRD010000132.1, read on the forward strand.
TGCTCCAGCACCGAATCGGGCACGGTCTCGCGCACGGGAATGCCGGTGATCTGCGCCACCACGTCGGAGATGCTCTCCACGTGCTGCACGTTGAGCGTGGCGTAGACGTCGATGTTGTGGTCCAGGAGCTCCAGCACGTCCTGCCAGCGCTTCTCGTGGCGGCTGCCGGGGGCGTTGGTGTGGGCCAGCTCGTCCACCAGCACCAGGGCGGGCCTGCGCGAGAGCGCCCCGTCCAGGTCGAATTCCTCAAGCATGTGGCCCTTGTACTCCACCGCGCGCCGGGGCAGCAGCTCCAGCCCGGCCAGCAGGGCCTCGGTTTCGCCCCGGCCGTGGGTTTCCACCACGCCTGCCAGCACGTCGCGGCCCTCAGCCTGCTGGGTGAAGCCCTCGGTGAGCATGGCGTAGGTTTTGCCCACGCCGGGCGCGGCGCCGAAGAACACCCGCAGGTGCCCGCGCCTGCGCTTCTTGTCCTCGCGCTCGGCCAGGGCCAGCAGGGCTTCGGGGTCCGGGCGGCGCCCGCCGTTTCCGCATTCGTTCATGTCAGACTCCAGGGGCTCCAGGTGCCCAGGGCTCCGAGGCTCCAGGGCCTAGGGCTTGGCCGCATTCTGGCCCTTTGCGGCCAGGGAATCAAGGTCCCGGTTCAAAAGGAGCACGTTGACCCGCTCCTGGCCCAGCAGCCCGAACTGGCGGCCTTCCGTCCGCCGCGCGATGAGCTGGCGCACCCCCGCCTCGTCCATGCCGCGCTCCCGGGCCACCCGCGCCGCCTGGAACAGCGCCGCCGCCGGGCTGATGTGCGGGTCCAGGCCGGAGGCCGAGGCCGTGACGAGTTCGACGGGCACCGGGGCGGACTCCGGCCCGTTTCCATGGGCCGCGCGCAGCGCCTCGGCGCGCTCGGCCACGTTTTTCAACTGCGCCGGGTTGGTGGGGCCGAGGTTCGACCCGCCGCTTGAAGCCGCGTTGTAGGGCTGCGGGCCGGTGGCCGAGGGCCTGCCCCAGAACCGGCCCGGCCCGCCGGACTGCTGGCCGATGAGCGAAGAGCCGACGATGTGGCCGTTCTCCACAATGAGGCTGCCCTGGGCCTGGTGCGGAAACAGGGCCTGGGCCAGGCCCGTCACCAGCGCGGGATAGGCCAGCCCGGTGAGGAGCGTCAGCGCCGCGAGCATGAGGCAGGCGGGCCGCAGGGTGCTTATGATGTCGCGGATCATGATGACCTCCTTAGGCCAGGCCGCAGGCGGCCAGCGCCATGTCGATGAGCTTGATGCCGACGAAGGGGGCGATGAGCCCGCCGCCGCCGTAGACCACGAGGTTGTCGCGCAGCACCGCCGCCGCGCCCGCGGGCTTGTAGGCCACCCCGCGCAGGGCCAGCGGAATGAGCCCAACGATGATGAGCGCGTTGAAGATCACCGCTGAGAGGATGGCGCTTTGCGGTGTGGCCAGGCCCATGACGTTCAGCGCGCCGAGCGCCGGGTACGTGCCCACGAAGGCCGCCGGGACGATGGCGAAGTACTTGGCGATGTCGTTGCTGATGCTGAAGGTGGTCAGCGCGCCGCGCGTCATCAGCAATTGTTTGCCGATCTGCACGATCTCCATGAGCTTGGTGGGGCTGGAGTCCAGGTCCACCATGTTCCCGGCCTCCTTGGCGGCCTGGGTGCCGGTGTTCATGGCCACGCCCACATCCGCCTGCGCCAGCGCCGGGGCGTCGTTGGTGCCGTCGCCGGTCATGGCCACCAGCCGGCCCTCGGCCTGGATCTTGCGGATGAGCGCCAGCTTGGTCTCGGGCTTGGCCTCGGCCAGGAAGTCGTCCACCCCGGCCTCGGCGGCGATGGCCGCGGCTGTGAGCGGGTTGTCGCCCGTGACCATCACGGTCTTGATGCCCATGCGCCGAAGCTCGGCGAACTTCTCGCGGATGCCGCCCTTGACGATGTCCTTGAGCCACACCGCGCCCAGCACGCGAACACCGGAACCGGACTTCTCCGCAACCAGCAGCGGGGTGCCGCCCTCGGCGGCGATGTCCTGCACGAAGCCGCGCACGGCCTCGGGAAACACGCCGCCGGTGTCGGCCACAAGGCGCTCTATGGCGTCGGGCGCGCCCTTGAGCAGGCTTCTGCCTCCCGGCAGGTTCACGCCGCTCATGCGCGTCTGCGCGGTGAAGGGGATGAAGGCGGCGCCGAGGCTGCCCAGGTCGCGCTGGCGGATGCCGAAGGCCTCCTTGGCCAGCACCACGATGCTGCGTCCTTCGGGCGTTTCGTCCACAAGCGAGGAGAGCTGCGCGGCGTCGGCCAGCTCCTGCTCGCCCACGCCCGGCGCGGGCAGGAAGGCGCTGGCCTGGCGGTTGCCCAGGGTGATGGTGCCGGTCTTGTCCAGCAGCAGCACGTCCACGTCGCCGGCGGCCTCCACGGCCCGGCCGCTCATGGCGATGACGCCCGCCTGGATGAGCCTGTCCATGCCCGCGATGCCGATGGCGGACAAGAGCCCGCCGATGGTGGTGGGCGCCAGGCACACGAACAGGGCGGCCAGCACCGTGATGGTGATGGGCGCGCCCTTGCCCGCCGCGCCCACGCCGTACACCGAGAAGGGCAGCAGCGTGGCGCACACGAGCAGGAAGATGATGGTGAGCGCGGCCAGAAGGATATTGAGCGCGATCTCGTTGGGCGTCTTGCGGCGCCTGGCCCCCTCCACCATGCCGATCATGCGGTCGAGGAAGGTCTCGCCGGGGTCGGCGCTGATGCGCACCACGATGGAGTCGGACAGGACGCGGGTGCCGCCGGTGACGGCGCTGCGGTCGCCCCCGGCCTCGCGGATGACCGGGGCGCTCTCGCCGGTGATGGCGCTCTCGTCCACGCTGGCCACGCCGTCGATGATCTCGCCGTCGCAGGGGATGGTCTCGCCGGTCTCAACCAGCACCACGTCGCCCTTGCGCAGGGCCGTGGAGGGCACCGTCTCGCTGGCGGATTCACGGCCCCCGCCCGCGAGCCTGCGGGCCGGGGTCTCGGCGCGGGCCTGGCGCAGGGTGGCCGCCTGGGCCTTGCCCCGGCCCTCGGCCATGGCCTCCGCGAAGTTGGCGAAGAGCACGGTGAACCACAGCCACAACGAGATGGCCAGGATGAACCCGGCCGGGGCCTCGCCCCTGCCACCTGAGAGTTGGCCGAACAGGGCCTGGAGGAACAGCAGCGTGGTCAGCATGCTGCCCACGAACACGGTGAACATGACGGGGTTTTTCACCTGCACTCGCGGGTGAAGCTTGCGGAAGGAATCCAGCGCGGCGGCGCGCACGATGGCCGGGTCGAACAGGGGCCGCTTCGCGGCTTTCATGGTCATGGCGACGATCTCCCGCCGGGGCTAGCGCCCGAGCATCTGCAGGTGTTCCACGATGGGGCCGAGGGCCAGGGCCGGGATGAAGGTCAGCGCGCCAACGACGAGCACCACCGCCACCAGCAGGCCGCAGAACAACGGGGTGTGCGTGGGCAGCGTGCCCGCGCCCGCCGGGGCCGTCTTCTTGCCCGCCAGGCTGCCCGCCAGGGCCAGCACCGGAATGGCCGCCCAGAACCGGCCCGTGCACATGACGACGCCGCCCAGCAGGTTGTACAGGGCATTGTTGGCCGAGAGCCCGGCGAAGGCGCTGCCGTTGTTGTTGGCCATGGACGAGAAGGCGTAGAGGATCTCGCTGAAGCCGTGCGCGCCGGGGTTGGCCACGGCCCCGCGCCCCAGCTCGGTCAGCACCGCCCAGGCCGTGCCCATGAGCACGCCGAACAGCGGCACCATGATGACGATGGAGCACATCTTGGTCTCGAAGGCCTCGATCTTCTTGCCCAGGTATTCCGGGGTGCGGCCCACCATGAGCCCGGCCACGAACACCGCGATGACCGCGAACACGAGCATGCCGTACAGGCCGCTGCCCACGCCGCCGAACACCACCTCGCCCAGCTGCATCAGCACCATGGGCACCAGCCCGCCCAGCGGGGTGAAGGAATCGTGCATGGCGTTCACCGCGCCGCAGGAGGTGGCCGTGGTGACGGTGGCGAACAGCGCGGAGTTCATGACCCCGAAGCGCAGCTCCTTGCCTTCCATGTTGCCGAAGGGGCCGCCGGCAATGGCCGAGACCTGGGGCACGCCCTGGCCCTCCGCCCACCAGCACAGCGCGAAGAAGCCCAGGAAGAGCACGCCCATGGCGCAGAAGAGCACCCAGCCCTGGCGCGTGTCGCCCACCATGCGCCCGAAGGCGTGGCACAGCCCGGCGGGAATGATGAGGATGGCCAGCATCTCCAACAGGTTGGACAGCGGCGTGGGGTTCTCGAAGGGGTGCGCGCAGTTGGCGTTGAAGAAGCCGCCGCCGTTGGTGCCCAGTTCCTTGATGGCCTCCTGCGAGGCCATGGGCCCGCGCATGATGGCCTGCTCGGTCGCCGTGGCCGTGGCGGGCACGGGCTTGAGCGTGGGGTCCGCCTTGAGGTCGTCGCCCGCATTACCGGCAGGAGGCGCGATCTCGTAGGCCACGGGCTCGGCCAGCGTGGCGTTCACCGCGCCCCGGAAGGTTTGCGGCACGCCCTGCCAGCACAGCGCCAGGGCCAGCACCAGGGCCAGGGGCATGAGGATGTACAGCGTGGAGCGCACCAGATCGACCCAGAAGTTGCCGAGCTCGCGGGTCTCGCGCCGCACCAGGCCCCGGATGAGCGCGGCCAGCACCGCGATGCCCGTGGCCGCGGACACGAAGTTGTGCACGGTCAGCCCCAGCATCTGGGCCAGGTGGCTCACCGCGCCCTCGCCGCCGTAGGCCTGCCAGTTGGTGTTGGTGGTGAAGCTCATGGCCGTGTTGAAGGCCAGGTCCGGGGCCATGCCCGCCTGGCCGTCGGGGTTGAGCGGCAGGAGGCCCTGCGTGCGCAACAGCAGGTACAGCGCCGCGAACCCGGCCATGTTGAACAGGAACATGGCCAGGGCGTAGCCCTTCCAGTCCATCTCCCGGGCCGGGTCCACGCCGCTGGCGCGGTACAGGCCGCGCTCCAGCCAGCCCAGGGCGCGGGAAAGCGCGTGGGGCCTGCCCTCCAGCACGGCGGCCATGTGCCCGCCCAGGGGCCGCGACAGCGCCAGCAGAAGCAGCAGGAAAACGCCAAGCTGAAGCAGTTCGGGCATCATTCGAAGGCCTCCGGGTTCAGCAGGGCCACCAGGAGGTAGCCCAGCAGGGCCAGCACCGCGAGCCCAGTGAGGATCGTGAGCGCGCTCATGAGCCGATCTCCCGCACGCGGGCCAGAAGCCGCACGAGTCCGAGGGTGGCCGCCACGGCCAGCACGGCCACGAGGCCGCTGGCAAGGTCGGTGGGGTTGGTCAGGATTTCCATGGTTGCATGCCTCCTCCCGGCGGTTCGCCGGGCTGTTGGGTGGAGGAATAGCACTGCGGAAGTAAGGCGTGTGTTGGGAATGCCGCTGGCGGCGTCAGGATTGTGTTAAGAGGAAACGCCGAAAAAAAGAAGGGCCTGCGCCGTGGAACGCAAGCCCTTGCCGTTCAGGCCGCGCTGGCGCAAAGGAGCCCCGGGGGGCTTGGGGGCCGTGGGACGCGACGTGCTCGCCTTGCCGCCCTCCTTGCGCCGGGAGAGGGGGCGGCATGCACCCGACCGGGCCCCGCCCTGGACTTGGCCGCCCCATCCGGTCTAACGTAACGCCTGACGTGGCCCGCGAAAACGGGCCCGGGCCACACAACGCCCCCGGCGAAGGGAGAACCATGGCCTCCCAGCATTTCGACCCCGCACGCGCCACCGGCCTCAGCGAGGCCGAGGCCGCCCGCCGCCAGCGGGCCGAGGGCTTCAACGAGATGCCCCAGGGAACCAGGCGCGGCGTGCCCGCCATCGCCCTGGAGGTCATGCGCGAGCCCATGTTCCTGCTGCTGGTGGCCTGCGGCAGCCTGTACCTGCTCATGGGCGAGCTTTCCGACGCGCTCATGCTCCTGGGCTTCGTGTTCGTGGTCATGGGCATCACCATCGTGCAGGAGCGGCGCACCGAGCGCGCCCTGGACGCCCTGCGCGACCTCTCCAGCCCGCGCGCCCTGGTGCTGCGCGACGGCCGGCAGCGGCGCATCGCCGGGCGCGAGGTGGTGCGCGGAGACCTGCTCCTGCTCTCCGAGGGCGACCGCGTCCCGGCGGACGCCATCCTGCGCCAGGCCCTCAACCTCCATGCCGACGAATCCCTGCTCACCGGCGAGTCCGTGCCGGTGCGCAAGACCGGTTCCGAAACGGCCACGCAGCCCGGCGCGCCCGGCGGCGACGACCTGGCCGGCGTTTTTTCCGGCTCGCTCATCACCCGGGGCCAGGGCCTGGCCGAGGTGGTGGCCACCGGCCCGCGCACGGAGCTCGGCAAGATCGGCAAGGCGCTCCAGACCATCGAGCAGGAAAGCACGCCGCTTCAGCTGGAGACGGGGCGCATGGTCAAGCAGCTGGCCGCCATCGGCCTGGGCCTCTGCCTGGTGGTTGTGGCGGCCTACGGCGTCTCGCGCGGGAACACGGCGCACAGCTGGGTGCAGGGCCTGCTGGCGGGCATCACCATGGCCATGGCCGTGCTGCCGGAGGAGTTCCCGGTCATCCTGACCATTTTCCTGGCCCTGGGCGCGTGGCGCATCTCGCGCAGCCGCGTGCTCACGCGGCGCATGCCCGCCATCGAGACCCTGGGCTCGGCCACGGTGCTGTGCACGGACAAGACCGGCACGCTGACCCTGAACAGGATGACCGTGCGCCAGCTGTGCGCGGAGGGCCAGGCCTTCGTGGCCGAGCCGGGAGCCGTCCTGCCGGAGCATTTTCACGCGCTGCTGGAGTACGGCGTGCTGGCGAGCAAGAGGGAAGGCTTCGACCCCATGGAACGTGCCTTGCGGCAATTGGGCGACGCCCACCTCGGCGCAACGGAGCACTGGCACGAGCAGTGGACCCTGGTGCGCGACTATCCCCTCTCGCCGGAGCTGCTGGCGCTGACGCACGTCTGGAGCGCTCCGGACGGGGGGCGCCACGTCGTGGCCGCCAAGGGCGCGCCGGAGGCCATCGCCGGGCTGTGCCGCCTGGGGCCGGAGCCCGCCGCGGCCATGGCCGCTCAGGTAGCCCGCATGGCCGGGCAGGGGCTGCGTGTGCTCGGCGTGGCCCGGGCCCATTGGCCCCAGGGGCCGCTGCCCGCCGGGCAGCACGGCTTCGCCTTCGAGTTCCTGGGCCTCGTGGGCCTGGAGGACCCCATCCGGCCCACCGTTCCGGCAACGGTCCAGGAATGCTCCACCGCGGGCATCCGGGTGCTCATGGTCACCGGCGACCACTCGGACACGGCCCGGAGCATCGCCGCGCAGATCGGGCTGCGCAACGCCGGGGCCGTCATCACCGGGCCGGAGCTGGACGCCATGGACGATGCGGAGCTCGCGCGGCGCATCCCGGACACCGGCGTGTTCGCCCGCGTGGTGCCGGAGCAGAAGCTGCGCCTGGTCAACGCGCTCAAGGCCAACGGCGAGATCGTGGCCATGACCGGGGACGGCGTCAACGACGCCCCGGCGCTCAAGGCCGCGCACATCGGCATCGCCATGGGCGGGCGCGGCACGGACGTGGCCCGCGAGGCCTCGGACCTGATCCTGCTGGACGACGACTTCTCCTCCATCGTGCAGGCCATCCGCCTGGGCCGCCGCATCTACGACAACATCCGGAAGGCCGTGAACTACACCCTGGCCATCCACGTGCCCATCGCCGGGCTGTCCATGATCCCGGTGTTCTTCACCGACATGCCGCTGTTGCTCCTGCCGGTGCACATCGTCTTCCTGGAACTCATCATCGACCCGGCCTGCTCGCTCGTCTTCGAGGCCGAGGGCGCGGAAGCGGACATCATGCTCCGCCCTCCGCGCAGGGCCGGCGAACGGCTCTTCAACGCGCGCATGCTCGGGGTGAGCGTGCTGCAGGGAGGGGGCCTGCTGGCAGCGCTGCTGGGGATGTACTGGGCGGCGGGGGCTCTTGGCCAGCCCCAGGAGGACGCGCGGCGCTCCTTTGCCTTCGTCACCCTGGTGGCGGGCAACCTCGGGCTCATCCTCACCAACCGCTCCTGGGTCCGCAGCATCGCCGCCATGTTCCGCGAGCCCAACGCCGCGCTGTGGTGGGTGGTCGGCGGCGCGGGGGCCATGCTGGGCCTGGTGCTGAACGTCCCGGTGCTGCGGGAGGTGTTCCACCTGGGCCCGCTGCGGCCCCGGGAGGCCGGGCTGTGCCTGCTGGCCGGCTTCGGCAGCATCGGGTGGTTCGAGGCGCTGAAGCATTGGCGCGCGGCAACGAAAAAGGGCCTGCGTCGGTAAACGCAGGCCCTTGGTCGTTCTGGTGGAGCTGGAGGGAATTGAACCCACATGCCAGCGCGGCAGAGGGGGGGGCTTTGCACGCTATTGGGCGGGTACCGTCAATTGAACCTGTGACTCGCGCCGGGATTCGTCGGTGAGCGTAAAGGCCAAGAGAATAAACGAAAACAGCCGCTTGGTCCTGAGATCGCTGTCTTCAACCCAGAACCAGCGATTACGGAACTGCACGGAAGTGAAGGCGTCAGCAGGGGCGTTCTTGTCGGAGTGGATGTGGGCTCCGAGAGGGTTCAGCCGGTCGGCGGCGAACTGCAGGCCCGGTGTGGCGCGGCCCTTCGCGACATCCTCCTCGGGGACATCCACGCGGATGGCCAGGGAGGTCAGCATCTGCATGATGGAGTAGCCGTGCAAGGCGATTTCCCCGCGGTCGTCGTTCCCGTGCCCGTCCACGACCCGGAAGGTGTTCATGCCGGGCTCGAGCCCTAAAAGAGCCTTGAATTCGTCGATCTGCTCGCGGATTTCTGGCGGCAGAGTCCCCTTGGGAAAGCCCAGGGTGGGGCCACCGTTCTTTTCGCCCATGTTGACGCGGAGCACTCCTGCCAACTGCAGGGAGCGCAGGAGGGCGACGATCCGCAGGAAGCGCCCGTCCGCCGGGCGAAGGGTCGCGTAATTCACGCCCTCGTTCCGCAGTCCGTTGATGGCGGAGACGCTCATGGCCAGGATGATGTCGGCAGCGATGCCGGACTGGATGTTCTGCATGATGCTCTGCGCCGGGACGGGCTGCATCACCCCCCGGAGGAACGCCTTTCCGGTCATGGGGGTGTAGGTGATGGTCGGCTTGTCGGTGTACTTGCCGCCGACATTGGCGCTCACCATGAAATTGTCCGTGGTGGTGGGCTTGTCGTAGCCGGTGCGGGTTCCGCCCACGGCCAAGTCCGACTCCAAGGTGTACGCGGCAACGATCTGGCCGACATCCACAAAGCTGATGGGTTCCACATAGCGCAGCTTGACCACGTTCAGGAGCACTTGGCGCTTCCAGGAATCGGTGAGCGCAAGATTGTAGTCGAAGCGGTCCCGCTTGACGCTGTCTGGTCCGATGGAAGCGCAGCCGCTGAGAAGAATGCAGGCGAGCAAGAGGGCTGGGAGAGTGCGCAAGGTGGAAAGTCCTCTGTGTTTTCAAGCGCACCGCCGCACGTCAGCGCGCCATGCCCCATCCCCCGGGCATAATGTTCACGGCGAGGGCTGGTTATGTTCAGCACAATTCGTACCGAGTAGGTAGCGCAACTCCGAGGCAATCACAACACCAGGAACGGCCCGGAGGCCGACGGACCGAACCCTGGCGGGAGGCTCCACCGTGGATAACGGAGCTGGCCGGGGGGCAGGCGCGAACAAGTCGCGCCACAACGAAAAAGGGCCTGCGTCGGTAAACGCAGGCCCTTGGTCGTTCTGGTGGAGCTGGAGGGAATTGAACCCACGGCCTCTTGAATGCCATTCAAGCGCTCTCCCAACTGAGCTACAGCCCCACGGC
>JAEXRD010000147.1 GCA_023438245.1 Pseudomonadota bacterium
GGGGGGGGGGGGGGGGGCCCCCCCCCCCCCCCCCCTGCGGAGCATGTCCTCCTGCTACCCCAGCAACGCGGCGAAGCGCTTCCCGAACTCGCGGCCGCGCTCCAGGGCGTCGCCATCCGGCGCCCACAGTTCGCGCCAGCCCTCGTCCGGGGCCTCGAAGCCCGCGTGGCGCAGGTGCTCGGTGAGCATCTTCACGCTCTCGCCGCTCCAGCCGTAGGAGCCGAAGGCCGCGGCCTTCTTTTTCTTGAAGCCCAGGCCGCGCATCATCTCCAAAAGCCCGCCCAGGGACGACAGGTAGCCCCGGTTGATGGTGGGCGAGCCCAGCAGCACGGCCTTGGCGCGGAACACCTCGGTGATGATGTCGTTCTTGTCCGTACGGGCGGCGTTGAAGAGCTTCACCGTGGTGCCGGGGGCGGCCTGGCTCAGGCCCTCGGCGATGGCCTCGGCCATGCGCCGGGTGGAGTTCCACATGGTGTCGTACACGATGGTGACCTGGTCCTCCTGGTAGTCCGCCGCCCAGGTGAGGTACTTGGAGACGATCTGCATGGGGTCCGTGCGCCAGATGACGCCGTGGCTGGGGCAGATCATCTTCAGCGGCAGGCCCAGGCCCGCGAACTCCTCGATCTTGCGCTTCACCAGCGGGCTGAAGGGCGTGAGGATGTTGGCGTAGTACTTCAGGCACTCGGCCTCAAGGGCGCAGGGGTCGGCCAGGTCGTTGTACATGCCCTCGCAGGCCAGGTGGTGGCCGAAGGCGTCGTTGGAGAACAGGATGTCCTCGCCGGTGAGGTAGCAGAACATGGTGTCCGGCCAGTGCAGCATGGGCGCCTCGATGAAGATGAGCTCGCGGCTGCCCAGGCTGAGGCGCTGTCCGGTCTTCACCACCTGGAAGTTCAGGTCGATGTGGTGCTGGCCGGTGATGGACTTGACCGCGTTGGCCGTGCAGTACACGGGCACGCCCGGGATGCGGCGCATGAGTTCGGGCAGCGAGCCGCTGTGGTCGGGCTCGGCGTGGTTGACGACGACGTAGTCGATGCTGGCCAGGTCCACGGTGGCGGCCAGCTGCTGCACGAACTCCTTGGCGTAGGGGCCCCAGACCGTGTCGATGAGCACGGTCTTCTCATCTCGCACCAGGTAGGCGTTGTAGCTGCTGCCCTTGTGGGTGGAATACTCCTCGCCGTGGAAGCGGCGCAGCTCCCAGTCCTTCTTGCCCACCCAGGTCACGGCGTCGGTGATCTTGAAGCTCATAGGGGGTCGTCTCCGTTGTGTTTGTCGATTTTCAGGAAAGGTGCGCGGCGCTCAGCTGGTCCAGCAGCGCGTGGAAGGCCTCGTGCCTGCCGGGGCCGATGCGCTCGGCCTCGATGCGCTCGAAGTCCGCGTGCATGGCGTCGATGGCGGGCTCGCCCAGCAGGCGCTCGGCCATGGGGAAGAGCACGTTGTTCTCCTTGGCGATGTGCTGGGTGAGCAGCGCGGCGTAGGCCAGGGCCGCGTCGGCCAGGTCCTGGACCGCGCCGGGTCCGCCGGTGCGAAGATCTCCCAGCGCGGCGGCCATGGCCGCGATGTGCCCGCGCCCCAGCGTGTGCTCGTGCAGCATCACCCCGATGGGCCCGCCCTGGCGGGGCACGCCCGCGCGCTCCATGGCCGGGAAGAGGATGTCCTCCTCCTTGCCGTGGTGGCATTTGTCCGCGAACACGCGCAGGAATTCCAGCACGGCCTCCCACTGGGCCGGGGGCGGGGCATCCGGCCCGCCGAGCTTTCCGGCCATGGACTCCAGCACGGCCAGCATCCGCAGGATGCCCTCGTGCTCGGCCCGCAAGTCGTCGGTCGCCAGCATGTCGATCCTCCTTGGTTTCCTCCATTCCATGCCAAAAACGCGCCCGCATGTACAGGGGCCTTGTCACGCCGCGGCCAGGCATTATCCTGTTCCGATGCGCCGCCGCGCCCCAGGCATGCGGAACGGCCAAGGAGGCCCCATGCCCCAGGCCGGACCACTCCGCGCCGCTTCTCGTAGCCGCAGGAGCAGCCACGGCAAATGGCGGCAAGGGCCGCCTGCTGCACGACGGCTGGACCTACTCCGTGCTGAGCATGGCGGCCTACGCCTGGGCCTGACGCCGGACAGGCCCGCAATTGACGGAAACACACGGAGGCCGTAAGCAAACGCCCATGAAACGCAACTTCGAACTCACCGTGAGCGCGGAATTCTGCGCCGCCCACAGGCTCATCGGCTACCCCGGCAACTGCCGTAACACCCACGGCCACAACTGGGGCGTCACCGTGTCCGTGCTGGCCACGGAGCTGGACGGCCTGGGCATGGGCATGGACTTCCGCGACATCAAGGCCCTGGTGAAGGGCGCGCTGGCCGAGCTGGACCACGCCTTTTTGAACGACCTGGCCCCCTTCTCCAGCGCCAACCCCACGGCGGAGAACATCGCCGCCCACCTGTACGGCGAGCTGAACCGCCGCCTGGCGGAAGCGGCCCCCGGCAAGGCCCTGCGCGTGTCCAAGGTCCATATCGCCGAAACCCCCGGCGCGGGCGTGACCTACTGGGAGGAGGCGTGATCCTCGACGTCTGCGAGGTCTTCGCCAGCATCCAGGGCGAATCCACCTTCGCGGGAAGGCCCTGCGCCTTCATCCGCCTGTCCGGCTGCAACCTGCGTTGCGCCTGGTGCGACACGTCCTACGCCTGGGAAGGGGGCCAACCCCGCACCCTGGACTCCCTCGTCGAGGAAGTCCGGAATTTCGGACTGCCGCTCATCGAGATCACCGGGGGCGAGCCGCTGCTCCAGCCCGCCACGCCCGCCCTGGCCCAGCGCCTGCTGGACCACGGCCTCACCGTGCTCATCGAGACCAACGGCAGCCTGCCCATCTCCGCCGTGCCGCCCCAGGCCATCGCCATCGTGGACATGAAGGGGCCCTCCAGCGGCGAATCCGGGCGCATGGACCTGGCCAACCTCGCCCGCCTGCGCCCGCGCGACGAGGTCAAGTTCGTCATCGGCGACCGCGCGGACTACGCCCACATGCTCTCCCTGCTGCCGAAGATCGACCCCGCGCGCAACACGGTGAACGCCTCTCCCCTCTTCGGAACCCTGCCCGCCGCCGAGTTGGCCGCCTGGATCGTGGAGGACCGGCTGCCCGTGCGCCTGAACCTGCAGCAGCACAAGCACATCTGGCCGCCGGAAGCGCGCGGCGTCTGATTTCCCCCCATTTCAAGGAGCACCCCATGCCGCACATCGACTCCAGCGCCCTCGTGGTCTTCTCCGGCGGGCAGGACAGCGCCACCTGCCTGGCCTGGGCGCTCTCGCGCTTCCCGCGCGTGGAGACCATCGGCTTCGACTACGGCCAGCGCCACAGCGTCGAACTCGCCTGCCGCGAGGACGTCCTCCAGCGCCTGCGGGCGCTCAACCCGCGCTGGGACCGCCGCCTGGGGCCGGACAGCACCCTTTCCCTCAACGTGTTCCAGCAGCTGGGCGAAACCGCGCTGACCCACGACGTGGCCATCGCCATGACCGATTCCGGCCTGCCCAGCACCTTCGTGCCCGGACGCAACCTCGTGTTCATGACCCTGGCCGCGGCCCACGCCTACCGCCGGGGCATCAAGCACCTGGTCACCGGCGTGTGCGAGACCGACTACTCCGGCTACCCGGACTGCCGCGACGACACCATGAAGGCGCTCCAAGTGGCCCTGAACCTGGGCATGGAGACGCGCCTGGTCATCGACACGCCGCTGATGTGGCGCACCAAGGCCCAGACCTGGACCCTGGCCTTTGAGCTCGGCGGCCAGCCGCTGGTCGACCTGATCCTCGAACACACCCACACCTGCTACAAGGGCGAACGCGGCGCCCGGCACGCCTGGGGACACGGCTGCGGCTCCTGCCCGGCCTGCGACCTGCGCGCCGCCGGATGGCGGGAGTACGCGGGGGAGTAGCGTATCGGGGGAGGGG
>JAEXRD010000038.1 GCA_023438245.1 Pseudomonadota bacterium
CTACCCTGCGGTGGCGTTGCGCACGTGCTCGATGAACAGGTTGGCGGCGGGCAGCAGCTCGCGGCCCTGGCGCAGGATGAGGTAGAAGGAACGCTCCAGCACCTGGGGCAGCGCATTGACGATGACCAGGTCGCCGCGGTCGAGCATGGGCTCGGCGGCCAGACGGGAGACCACGCTCACGCCCAGGCCCGCGCGGGCGCACTGGAGAGCGGCCTCGGTGCTTTCCACCCACAGGGCCACCTTGAGCTCGCCGATGCTGATGCCCGAGGACTTGAGCACGCCCTCCAGCGCCCGGCGCGTGCCGGAGCCGCGTTCGCGCATGATCCAGGGCATGTTCTTGAGCTGGGCCAGCGAGGTAGGGGCGGGCTTGCCGTTCAGCAGGCCGGGAGTCACCACGAGCACAAGTTCGTCGCGGCGCAGCGGATAGGCCGCGATGCCCTGCTGCTCGGGCTGGTAGCCCACGATGCCCAGTTCCAGGCGGCCCTGGCCGACCTGGCGGATGATGGCGTCAGTGTCGCCGGTGGTCATGTGCACGCGCAGGGAAGGATAGAGCGCCAGGAAGCTCTTGAGCAGGTCGGGCAGGATGTAGTTGGCCGGAATGGTGCTGCCGCCCAGCAGCAGGTCGCCCACCACCATGTCGCGCAGAAGCCCGATCTCGGAGTTGATGCGGCCCACCTGCTGGAACACCTGCTTGGCGCCGCGGTACAGCACCTCGCCCGCCTGCGTGGGCAGCACGGTGCGGCCCAGGCGGTCGAACAGGGGCACGCCCAGTTCCTCCTCCAAATTGGCCACATGGGCGCTGATGGTGGGCTGGGAGAGTTGCAGCTCCAGCCCCGCCTTGGAAAAGCTTTTCAGTTCGTAGACCTTGCAGAAGGCCTCAAGCTTGCGGAAATCCATGGTCCCTCCAACAAAATACAAAAGCTATCCTACATCAAGTATGCCTATAGCGCAAGGCAAAAAAAACGGGGCGACCAGGTCGCCCCGTTTGATACGGCAGTGCCTAGGCTAGGCCTCGGCCTCACCGGCCTCGGCCTTCTTGGCGCGAGGCTTGCGGGGCTTGGCGACCTTCTCGGCCGGGGCCTCGGCGGCCTCGGGAGCGGCGGCTTCAGCCTTCTTCTCCTCGACGGCGGGAGCGGCCTCGGCCTTCTTCTCGGAGAGCTTGGTCAGCTCGAAGATGACCATGGGGGCGCAGTCGCCGACACGGGGCTGGGAGAGCTTCACGATGCGGGTGTAGCCGCCCTGGCCACCGGCGAAACGGGGGCCGATCTCGTCGAAGAGCTGCTGCACCAGCTGGTGGTTGCACAGGAACTTGTAGGCCTGGCGGCGAGCGTGCAGGTCGTTCTTGAGGGCCAGGGTGATGAGGCCGTCAACGTACCCGCGCAGCTCCTTGGCCTTGGCCTCGGTGGTGCGGATGGTCTCGAAGGTCAGCACAGCGCGGGCCATGTTGCGGAACATGGCGGAGCGGTGGGAGCTGTTGCGGTTGAGCTTGCGCCCGGACTTGTTATGCCTCATTTCTTTCTTTCCTCTTGAGCCATTCCTGGAATTTCTTCTCGGTCACCTCATCGGTGATGCCAAAGCGCAGCCCCATGCTCTCAAGAACGCGGCGGATCTCGTCCAGGGACTTGCGGCCGAAGTTCTTGGTCTTGAGCATCGCCGCCTCGGTACGCTGCACCAGCTCGCCCACGTAGGCGATGTTGGCCGCCTTGAGGCAGTTGGTGGCGCGCACGGAGAGCTCCAACTCGTCGATGCTCTTGAACAGGTTGGGGTTCATGTCCATGTCATGGTCGGCGCTCTTCTTCTTGTCCGAGGAAAGCTCGTCGAAGTTGATGAACACCGAGAGCTGATCCTTGAGGATCTTGGCGCTGTACGCCACGGCGTCCTCGGGAGAGAGGGAGCCGTCGGTCCAGACCTCAAGGATGAGCTTGTCGTAGTTGGTCATCTGGCCAACGCGGGCCTGCTCGACCATGTAGGCCACCTTGCGCACCGGCGAGAAGCTGGCGTCCAGGGTGATGAGCCCGATCTCGTCGTCCAGGCCCTCGTGCATCTCGCTGGGCACGTAGCCCTTGCCCATGCGCACCTCGAGCTCCATGCGCAGCTCGCGGTCCTCGGACAGGGTGGCGATGTGCAGCTCGGGATTGAGCACGCGGATGTTCTGGTTCTCCTTGATGCAGGCCGCGGTGACCGGGCCTTTCTTCTTGGCTTCCAGAACCAGCCGCTGGGGCTCCACGCTGGTCATGCCCAGGCGGACCTGCTTCAAGTTCAGCACGATCTCGGTGACGTCCTCGAGGACGCCCTTGACCGTGGTGAACTCGTGCTGCACGCCCTCGATGCGCACGGCCACGATGGCCGCACCCTGCAGGGAGGACAGGAGCACGCGACGCAACGAGTTGCCGATGGTGGTGGCGAATCCGCGCTCAAGCGGCTCGCACACGAACTTCCCGTACATGTCGTTGGACTTCGGGTCGCGCGCGAGCTGCTCCGGCTTCACCAGCTCGGACCAGTTGCGTGTGTTTATAAGCTTGTCGCCGTTTTGAATAAGCATGCCTACACCTGCTTATTTGGAGTAGAGTTCGACGATGAGCTGTTCGTTGACGGGAACCTGGATATCCTCGCGGGTGGGCAGGTTCCTCACCACTCCCTTGAAGGCCGCGCCATCGCTCTCGAGCCAGGCGGGGCAGCCACGGCGGGCGATGACTTCCTGGGCCTCGGCGATGACCGGGACCTTGCGGCTGCCCTCGCGCACCTCGACAACGTCGCTGGGACGCACGAGCAGGGACGGGATGTTGACCTTGCGGCCGTTCAAGGTGAACAGGCCGTGGCGCACCAGCTGGCGCGCCTGGTCGCGGCTGTTGGCGAAGCCCAGGCGGTAGACCACGTTGTCCAGGCGGCGTTCCAGCAGGATGAGCAGGTTGGCGCCGGTGACGCCCTTCTGGGCCTCGGCGCGCTCGAAGTAGCTGCGGAACTGGCCTTCCAGCACGCCGTACATGCGGCGCACGCGCTGCTTTTCACGCAGCTGGACGGCGTAGTCGGAGAGCTTCTTGCGCAGCTTGCCGGCAAAGCCGGGAGCGTACGGGCGGCGCTCATAGGCGCACTTGTCGGTGAAACAGCGGTCGCCCTTGAGGAACAGCTTCTGTCCCTCGCGGCGGCAGAGCCTGCATTTCGCTTCAGTGTAACGAGCCAAGATCGATCCTCCTTGCTCTTAGACGCGACGGCGCTTGGGAGGCCGACAACCGTTGTGCGGAATGGGGGTCACGTCGCGGATGAAGCTGACCTTGAAGCCGACGTTGTTGATGGCGCGCATGGCGGCCTCACGACCGGAGCCAGGTCCCTTGACGAACACGCCGACGCTGCGCATGCCGCAATCCTGGGCCTTGCGGGCGGCGCCTTCGGCGGCGAGCTGCGCGGCGAAGGGAGTGCTCTTGCGCGAACCCTTGAAGGACGCGCCGGCGCTGGCCCAGCTCACAGTGTTGCCCTTCAGGTCGGTGAAGGTGATGATGGTGTTGTTGAAGCTGGCATGCACGTGGGCCAGGCCCACGGGAATGCTCTTCTTCTCTTTCTTCTTCCCTGTGCGACGGGGTTTAGCCATGACATTCCTCGCTTCGCCCTGGGGCGATGGTGTGCTTCTCACGAAAAACGGGGCGGCCATGAAAGCTCATGGCGTCCCGTGATCATCCTAGGAAGATGGTGCCTACCTACTTGGTGGGCGCTTTCTTCTTGCCCATCACCGTGCGCCGCGGGCCCTTGCGGGTGCGGGCGTAGGTGTGGCTGCGCTGGCCGCGGACCGGGAGGCCCTTGCGGTGGCGCAGGCCGCGGTAGCAGCCGATGTCCATGAGGCGCTTGATGTTCGTGGTGACCTCGCGGCGCAGATCGCCTTCCACCTTGTGGTTGGCTTCGATCTCGACACGGATGAGGTTCACTTCCTCATTGGACAGGCTGTCCGAGTTCTTGGTCCAGTCAATCCCGACAGTGTCGAGAATAGAGAGCGCCGTGGTACGGCCAATGCCGTAGATGTAGGTCAGCGCAATGTCCAGCCGCTTGTTCCTGGGCAGATCAACGCCTGCGATGCGAGCCACTTACGTACCCTCTCTTAACCCTGACGCTGCTTGTGGCGGGGATCTTCGCAGATGACCCGCAGCACGCCGCGACGACGGATGATTTTACACTTGGGACACATCTTCTTCACAGAAGGCCGAACTTTCATGACCGACTCCAACTTTCGGCTGCCGGAATTTGGCGCCGTTCTAGCCATTACGCCCGGCAAAAACCGGACAAATAACGCGCAAACTTGAGACGGAGGACGATATATTCCTTTTCAGGAACATGCAAGCTTTTTCTACTCACTCCGTGTGAGTATAACCGGCCCGTCCGCCGTCACGGCCACAGTGTGCTCGAAGTGCGCTGCCAGCTTCCTGTCCTTGGTCACCGCCGTCCAGCGGTCCTCCAGGATCTCGACCTCGTAGCTTCCTTCGGTCACCATGGGTTCAATGGCCAAACACATGCCCGGCTTCAGGGTCACCCCTGACAGGCCCTTGGGCACGAAATTGGGGATTTCCGGCTTCTCGTGAAGTTTCACGCCGATGCCGTGCCCCACAAACCGGCGCACCACCCCGAACCCGGCCTCCTCAACGCAGTTCTGCACCGCGCCGGAGACATGGTAGAGGTTGTTGCCGCTTAAGGCCTGGGCGATGCCCTTGTACAGCGATTCCTCGGTGACCCGCATGAGCCGTTCGGCCTGCGGGCCGACCTGGCCCACCGCAAAGGTGCGGGCCGAGTCGCCGTGGAATCCGTCGTGGATGACGCCCATGTCGATGCTCACGATGTCCCCTTCCTTCAGGATGCGATCCTCGGAGGGGAAGCCGTGCACAACGACCTCGTTGACGGAGCAGCAGATGGCATAGGGATAGCCGAGGTAGCCCAAAAAGGCGGGCTTGACCCCGAATTCCCGGCACATGCGCCGCGCCGTTTGTTCAAAGAGCATGGTCGGGACGCCACGCGCCACTTGCGTGGCGATCTCGTCCAGGATGCGGGAAACCATCCGCCCGGCCTCGCGCATGAGGCCAAGCTCCTTCTCGTTCTTGAGAAAGATCCCGCGCAACTTCTTCAAGGCTACTGCCTGCCTCTGACCCGGCCCTGCTTGCCCATGAGCCCCTCATACTGCCGGGAGATGAGGTAGCTCTCAATCTTACCCATGAAGTCCATGGCCACGCCCACCACGATCAGCAGGCTGGTGCCGCCGAAGTAGAAGGGAATGTTGAACTGGCCGATGAGCAGCATGGGCAGCACGCAGATGGTGGACATGTACAGCGCGCCCCACAGGGTGATGCGCGCCAGCACACGGTCGATGTATTCACGGGTCTTGGCCCCGGGACGGATGCCCGGGATGAACCCGCCCTGCTTCTGGATGTTCTCGGCGATGCCCTTGGGATCGAAGAGAATGGCCGTGTAGAAGTAGGCGAAGAACAGGATCAGACCGATGAACACAAGGTTGTACAGGATCGAGTTCGGAGACAGATACTGGGAAACCTTCTGCAGCCACTCCACGCTGGAGAAATTGGCCAGCGTGGCGGGGAACAGGAGGATGCTCGAGGCGAAGATCGGGGGGATCACGCCTGCGATGTTGATGCGAAGGGGCAGGTGCGTGGTCTGGCCGCCCACCATCTTACGGCCCAGCATGCGCTTGGCGTAGTGGATGGGGATGCGGCGCTGTCCGCGCTCCACGAAGACGATGCAGGCCAGCACCGCGGCCATGAGCGCCACGATGAGCAACAGGATGATGAGCGAGAGTTCGCCCGCGCTCACCAGCCGGAAGGTGTTCACCAGCGCGGACGGCAGGTTGGCCACGATGCCCGCAAAGATGATCATGGAGATGCCGTTGCCGATGCCCTTCTGGGTCATCTGCTCGCCCAGCCACATGAGGAACACGGTGCCCGCGGTCAGCGTGACCATGGTCACCAGGCGGAAGCTCCACCCGGTGAGCATCACGATGGAGCTGCCGGACGGGCTCATCATGCTCTCCAGGCCCACGGCGACGCCGAGGCCCTGGATGCAGGTGATGAGCACCGTTCCGTAGCGGGTGTACTGGGTGATCTTCTTGCGGCCCTCGGCGCCCTCCTCCTTGCTCAGCCGCTTGAGCTCGGGGCTCACCACGGTCAGAAGCTGGAGGATGATGGACGCCGAGATGTAGGGCATGATGCCCAGCGCGAAAATGGACAGCTTCTTCAGGCCGCCGCCCGAGAACATGTCAAACAGGCCGAACAAGGTATTGCTGGCGCTGTTGAAGAACTCGGTAAGCGCATGGCTGTCCACGCCCGGCACGGGGATGTGGATCCCCAGTCGGTACACGGCCAGAAGAATGAAGGTCCAAAGGAGCTTTTTCTTCAGCTCGGGCAGACGGGCGAGGTTTTCGACACCGGTTGCGGCCACGGCTTACCCTTCCAGAGCTTTGGCGGTACCGCCGGCCTGGGTGATCTTTTCCGCAGCCTGGGCGCTGAAACGGTGGGCCTCGATGCTCACCTTGGCGGTGACATCGCCGCGGGAGAGCACCTTCACCGGCACGCCGGCCTTGCACAGGCCCTTGGCGTAGATGGCGTCCAGGGTGATCTCGGCCTCGCCGGCGAAGGCGGCCAGGAGCTGGTCAAGGTTGATGGCCTCGTACACCACGCGGTGCGGGTTCTTGAAGCCGCGTTTGGGCAGACGGCGGGCCAGAGGCATCTGACCGCCTTCGAACCAGGCCGGGCGCCCGCCGCCGGAGCGGGAGTTCTGGCCCTTGTTGCCGCGCCCGGAGGTGCAGCCGGAGCCGGAGCCGGGGCCGCGGCCAACGCGCTTGCGCTGGGCGTACTCTTCCGGGAAGGGATACAGTTCGTGCAGTCTCATGACTTGGTCACCTCAACAAGGTGCTTCACTTTCTCGATCATGCCCGCGACAGCGGGGGCTTCAGCAAAGGTCCTTTCCTGCCGGATACGTTTGAGGCCCAGGGCGTCCAGAGTCTGGCGCTGCTTGGGCGAACAACCGATGCGGCTGCGGACGAGTTTGATCTTAAGCACGGTCTACCTCTCTTGGTCGCTAGGCGGATGCGCCTATTTGCGGGGGGTGGACAGCGTCATCCCGCGCACGTCGGACACGCTCTCGGCGCTGCGCAGGGAGGCCAGGCCGCTCATGGTGGCGCGCAGCACGTTGTGCGGGTTGCTGGTGCCGATGGCCTTGGTCAGGATGTCGTGGACGCCCACGGCCTCCATGACGGCGCGAACCGGGCCGCCGGCGATGATGCCGGTACCGCGGCTGGCGGGCTTGAGCATGACGCGGCCGGCGCCGAAGCGGCCCAGCACCTCGTAAGGCAGGGTGCCGTCCAGCACGGGCACGGTGATCATGTCCTTGCGGGCGCGATCAGTGGCCTTGCGGATGGCCTCGGGCACCTCGTTGGCCTTGCCCAGGCCGTAGCCAACCTTGCCCTGTCCGTCGCCCACGACCACCAGGCAGCTGAAGCTGAACCGGCGGCCGCCCTTGACGACCTTGGCCACGCGGTTGAGGTAGACGATCTTCTCGATGAATCCGGAATCGTTCTGTTCCATGGTACCCAACCCCTAGAATTTGAGGCCGCCCTCGCGGGCGCCGTCGGCGAGGGCCTTGATCCTGCCGTGGTAAAGGTAGCCGTTGCGGTCGAAAACGCAGGCCTCGATGTTCTTGGCCTTGGCCTTTTCCGCAATGTCCTTGCCGACAGTGGCCGCGCCCTCACGGTTGGGACGCACAGCCGCTCCACCGCGGGTGAGAGCCAGGGTGCTGGAGCTCACGAGGGTGGCGCCGGTCTCGTCGTCAACGAGCTGGGCGTAGATGTGCATGTTCGAGCGGAACACCACGAGCCGGGGCTTCTGCTCGGTGCCGTTCACCTTCTTGCGGATGCGCAGCTTCCTGCGATGCCGCGCCTGTTCTTTGGTCATCTTCATGGACGCACCCCGTTATTTCTTGCTACCGGACTTGCCGGCCTTGCGCCTGATGATTTCATCAACGTACTTGATGCCCTTGCCCTTGTACGGCTCGGGCGGACGCACGCGACGGATCTGAGCCGCGACTTCGCCAACGAGCTGCTTGTCGATGCCGGAGATGGTGAGCTTGTTGCCCTCCACGGCGGCGTCGATGCCGGCGGGCAGGGGGAACTCGACCGGATGGGAGAACCCAACGGTGAGCACCACGCTCTTGCCCTGAACGGCCACTTTGTAGCCAACGCCGATGACGTCCAGGGCCTTCTGGAAGCCCTTGGTCACGCCGTCGATGCAGTTGGCCAGGAGCGTGCGGCGCAGCCCATGCTGGCCACGGGCCAGGCGGGAGTCGTCCACGCGGGACACGACGATTTCACTTCCCTCCACGGTGTATGACACCGCGGGGTGCACGGGGGTGGACAAGGTGCCCTTGGGGCCCTTGATCTGCACGGCCTCAGCGCCGACTTTCACCTCCACCCCGGCGGGGATGGGAACAGGTTTTTTCCCTATGCGAGACATGTGCTACCTCTTCTACCAGATTTCGCAGATCAGTTCGCCGCCGATCTTCTCGGCAGCAGCCTTGGAGCCCGCGAGAACGCCGCGCGAGGTGGAGAGGATGCAGATCCCCAGTCCGTTCTGGACGCTGGGGATGTCCTCGACACCAACGTAGGTGCGGCGGCCCGGGGTGCTGACCTTCTTCAGCCCGCTGATGGCGGGTTTGCCGGAGGCGTACTTCAGGGTCAGCTTCAGCTTGGCCCCGTCGGCGCCGCAGTCGGCAATGTAGCCCTCGGCCTTCAGAATCTCGGCGATGGCGAGCTTCATCTTGGAGGCGGGCATTTCCACAGTGGAATGGAACGCGCCGTGCGCATTGCGGATGCGCGCCAGCATATCGGCGATGGGATCAACAACAGACATTGTCCTGTCTCCTTAGACTACCAGCTGGACTTGCGCACGCCGGGGAGTTCGCCAGCCAGGGACTTGTTGCGGAAGCAGATACGGCAGATGCCGTAGCGGCGCAGGAAAGCCCTGGAGCGGCCACAGATGGGGCAACGATTGTACGCCCGGACCTTGAACTTCGGTTTGCGTTGGGCTTTCACCCTGAGTGACGTCCTGGCCAAACCGGTTTCCTCCTATTTTTTGAACGGCATGCCAAGGAGGTCGAGCAGCAGCTTGCCTTCCTTGTCCGTCTTGGCGGTGGTGGAAATGGTGATGTTCATG
The DNA here is from genome assembly GCA_023438245.1 of Pseudomonadota bacterium. Lineage (GTDB taxonomy): Bacteria > Desulfobacterota > Desulfovibrionia > Desulfovibrionales > Desulfovibrionaceae > Humidesulfovibrio. The sequence continues at coordinate 9,192 of JAEXRD010000038.1, forward strand.
CCCTTGACCTTCTCCACCTTGTCGATCTCCAGTTCGAAGAAGATCGTGTGCTCCTTGATGCCCATGGTGAAGTTTCCGCGGCCGTCGAAGCCACGGTCAGGGATGCCTCGGAAGTCACGAACGCGGGGAAGCGCGAAGCTCACCAGCTTGTCGTAGAAGTCCCACATGCGGTCGCCGCGCAGGGTCACGCGGCAGCCCACGGGCTGGCCCTCGCGCAGCTTGAAGGCGGCGATGGACTTCTTGGCCTTGGTCACCACGGCCTTCTGGCCGGCGATCTTGCCCAGTTCCACCACGGCTTCTTCGATGAGCTTGGCGTTCTGGCTGGCCTCGCCCAGGCCGATGTTCAGGGAGATCTTCTCCACGCGGGGGATCTCCATGGAGCTCTTGTAGCCGAACTCCTTCTTGAGCTCGCCTGCGACCTTCTCGTGATAGATTTTCTCAAGCCTTCTCATGTCGCACGCCCCTACATGGTTTCGTTGCACTTCTTGCAGAAGCGCACTTTCTTGCCGTCAGCGTCCACGCGGTAGCCCACACGGGTGGGCTTGGTGCAGTGGGAGCACACGACAGCCACGTTGGAGATGTGCACCGGGGCTTCCTTCTCCACGATGCCGCCCGGCTGGTTGGCGTAGGGGTTGGCCTTGGTGTGGCGGCTGACCTTGTTGGCGCCCTCGACCAGGATGCGGTCCTTCTTGCGAAGGAGCTTGAGCACCTTGCCGATCTTCCCCTTGTCCTTGCCGGCAAGGATCATGACCTTGTCGTCTTTGCGGATCTTGCAATTCATCTTCACTATCCTTCTCGTCCCAATACCGGAAGCTACAGCACTTCCGGGGCCAGGGAAACGATCTTCATGAAGTTCTTCAGACGCAGCTCGCGCGCCACGGGCCCGAAGATGCGGGTGCCCAGGGGCTCGTTGGCGTTGTTCAGAAGAACGGCGGAGTTGTTGTCGAACTTGATGAAGGAACCGTCGGGGCGGCCCACTTCCTTCTTGGTGCGAACGACGACGGCCTTCATGACCGCGCCCTTCTTCACCTTGGAGTGGGGCATGGCGTCCTTCACGCTCACGACAATGATATCGCCAACCGAGGCGTAGCGACGCTTGCTGCCGCCCAGCACCTTGATGCAGGACACGAGCTTGGCGCCGGAGTTGTCGGCGACGTCGAGATTGGTTTCACTCTGGATCATGGCTTCACCTACACCGCTTTCTCAACGATTTTGGACAGGTGCCAACGCTTGCGCGCGCTCATGGGACGGTGCTCGATGATGGTCACCGTGTCGCCGATCCCGCAGTCGTTGTTGGGATCGTGGGCCATGAACTTCTTGCGGCGGCGGATATACTTCTTGAACAGGGGGTGCTTGACCAGGGTGTCGACGCTGACCACGATGGTCTTGTCGCCCTTGTCGCTCACCACGGTGCCGGTCAGGACGCGGCGGTTGCTTTCGTAGTTTTCAGCCATAGCCTTATGCTCCCAGGGCGCGCTGACGCTGGATGGTCAGGATGCGCGCGATGACTTTCTTCACAGCGGGAATGCGCTGGGTATTCTCAAGCTGGGCGGTGGCGTGCTGGAAGCGCAGGTTGAACAGCTCCTTGCGCATCTCGGCCAGCTTGTTGGCCAGTTCGGTGGCGTCAAGCGCCCGAAGTTCCTTGGCGTCCATTACTCACTGACCTCCTTGACCACGATGACGGTCTTCACCGGCAGCTTGTGGGCAGCACGGGTCAGGGCCGTCTTGGCCACTTCGATGTCGACGCCCTTGACCTCGTACAGGATGCGGCCGGCGCGCACGGGGGCGGCCCAGCCTTCCGGAGAGCCCTTGCCGGAACCCATGCGGGTTTCAGCGGGCTTCTTGGTCATGGGGTAGTCGGGGAACACGCGAATCCAGACCTTACCACCGCGCTTGATGTGGCGCATGATGGCGATACGAGCGGCCTCGATCTGCTGGCTGGTGATCTTCGCGGGCTCCAGCGTCTTCAGGGCGACCTCGCCGAAGGCGATATTGCTGCCCTTCACAGCGGGCCCCTTGATGCGGCCCTTCTGCTTCTTGCGGAATTTGAGTTTCTTAGGCGCGAGCATTACTGACCTCTCTCATCGAGAATCTCACCCTTGAAGATCCAGACCTTGACGCCGATGACACCATAGGTGGTTTTGGCGATGGCGTAGCCGAAGTCGATGTCGGCGCGAAGGGTGTGCAGGGGCACACGACCGTCGCGGTACCACTCGCTGCGAGCGATTTCGGCTCCGGCCAGGCGGCCGGCGCAGGCGACCTTGATGCCCTCGGCCCCGAACTTGCGGGACAGGGCCACGGTGCGCTTCATGGCGCGGCGGAAGGCCACGCGGCGCTCCAGCTGGGTGGCGATGGACTCGGCCACGAGCTGGGCTTCCACCTCGGGGCGACGGATCTCGTTCACCTCGATGGCGATGTCGGCGCCGAATTCCTTCTTCAGGTCCTCGCGCAGCTTTTCAATCTCCGCACCCTTGCGGCCGATGACGATGCCCGGGCGGGCGGTGTGCAGAACCAGGCGGATCTTGCCACCGGCGCGCTCGATCTCGATCTTGGCCAGACCGGCGTGGTAGAGCTTTTTCTTGACCCACTTGCGCAGCTGGTCGTCCTGCAGGACAAAGGCGGGGTAGTCCTTGGAGCTGAACCAGCGGGACAACCAATTCTTGTTGTACCCGAGACGGAATCCATACGGATGTACTTTCTGACCCATGGCGCGCCCCCTACTTTTCCTTCACGACGACGGTTATGTGGCTGGTGCGCTTGAGGATGCGGTAGGCACGACCCATGGCGCGGGGCATGATGCGCTTCCAGGTGGGGCCCTCGTTGACGAGGACGTTGCCCACCACCAGCGCATCGACGTCCACGCCGGGCAGCTGTCCGGCGTTGGCGATGGCCGAGTACAGGACCTTGCTGATGAGCTTGGCCGACTTCTTGGGCGTGAACTTCAGGATGTTGAGCGCATCCTCGACAGGCTTGCCCTTGATGTTCTCCGCCACGATGCGCACCTTGCGCGCGGAAACGCGCTGGTACTTGGCGATAGCTTTGGCTTCCATGTGCGCTCCCTACTTGCCCTTGGCTTTCTTGTCCGCGGCGTGGCCGAAGAAGGTGCGGGTGGGCGCGAATTCGCCCAGCTTGTGACCCACCATGTTCTCGGTAACGAACACCGGGATGAACTTGCGTCCGTTGTGGACCGCGAAGGTCACGCCAACCATCTCAGGCAGGATGGTGGAGCGGCGCGACCAGGTCTTGATGACGCGGCGGTCCTTGTTCTCGTTGGAGACTTCGACCTTCTTCAGCAGATGGCCGTCCACGAAGGGACCTTTCTTGAGAGATCTGGCCATGTTCTACTCCTACTTCTGCCCGCGGCGCTTGACGATGAACTTGGAAGACGGCTTCTTCGGGCTGCGGGTCTTGTAACCCTTGCTCGGCACACCCCAAGGGGAACAGGGGTGGCGACCGCCGGAGCTCCTGCCTTCGCCGCCGCCCATGGGGTGGTCGACGGGGTTCATGGCCACGCCGCGAACCTCAGGGCGCTTGCCCAGCCAACGATTGCGGCCGGCCTTGCCCAGGGTCATGTTCTCGTGCTGGATGTTGCCCACCTGGCCAACGGTGGCCATGCAGTGGGACAGCACCTTGCGCACCTCGCCGGAGGGCAGGCGGAGCAGCGCGTAGGCGCCCTCCTTGGCCACCAGCTGGGCGTAGGCGCCGGCGGCGCGGCAGAACTGGCCGCCACGGCCGGGGTGCAGCTCCACGTTGTGGATGACCGTGCCCACGGGGATGCGCGCGAGTTTCAGCGCGTTGCCGGGCTTGATGTCGGCGGTGTCGCCGGCCAGGATCTGGTCGCCCACGTTCAGGCCCACGGGGGCCAGGATGTAGCGCTTCTCGCCATCGGCATAGTGCAGAAGGGCGATGCGCGCGCTGCGGTTGGGATCGTATTCGACAAAGGCGACCTTGGCCGGAATGCCGGTCTTGTCGCGCTTGAAGTCGATGATGCGGTACAGGCGCTTGTGCCCGCCGCCGCGGCGACGGGAGGTGATGCGACCGAAGTGGTTGCGACCGGACTTCTTCGTCAGACCCACCACGAGGGACGGTTCCGGAGTGCTCCGGGTGATCTCCTCGAAGGTGGCGATGGTCTGGAAGCGGCGTCCAGCCGACGTGGGTTTAACCTTGCGGATGGACATTGTTACACTCCCTGGAAGAACTCGATTTTTTCGCCCTCGGCCAGGGTGACGTAGGCTTTCTTGAAGCCTGCCACCTTGCCCACGGTCCTGCCGTGGCGGGTGCGACGCGAGGGGCGCCGACGGACGATGTTCACGGCCTCGACCTTGACATTGAACGCAGCCTCGACCGCACGCTTCACCTCGACCTTGTTGGCGCTGGGCGCCACCATGAAGGAGACCATGTTCAGGTACTCCTTGGCCAGGTTAGCCTTTTCGGTGATGACCGGCTTGATAAGGATGCTGGTGTAGTCCATGGCTACTTCAACCTCTCCTGAACGGAAACAGCCGCGCCCTCAAGCAGGACCAGCTTGGGATAGAGCAACACATCGTAAGCGTTGATCTGATCCGCCGGAAGCAGCTTGATGCCCGGGACGTTACGCGCCGAAAGAAGCAGGTTTTTATCCGCTTCCTTGAAAACAATCAAGGCCTTTTCCAATCCGAGCCCTTTGGCCACCTCGGCGAAGCGCTTGGTCTTCACCTCGGGCAGGTCGAAGCCGTTGAGCACGACCAGGTTGTCCTCGGCCAGGCGCGAGGACAGGGCCATCTTGAGGGCCAGGCGGCGGACCTTGCGGTTCACCTTGAACTCGTAGCTGCGGGGCTGGGGTCCGAAGATGATCGCGCCGCCGCGCCAGATGGGGCTGCGGTTGGAGCCCGCGCGGGCGTTGCCGGTGCCCTTCTGCTTGTAGGGTTTCTTGCCGCCGCCGGAGACGAAGGCGCGGGTCTTGGTGGCGTGGGTGCCGACGCGCTTGGCGGCCAGCTGGGCGCGCACAACGAAGTGCAGGATCTCGGGGCGGACTTCCACCTCGAAGATCTCGGGAGCCAGCTCGAGGCTGCCCACGTCCTTCTTGTTCTGGTCGATGATGGTAACGGTTGCCATGTATGTACCCTTCCCTAACCGGCCTTGCGGATCATGACCAAGCCGTTTTTGCTGCCGGGAATCTGGCCCTTGACCACGATGATGTTGTCCTCGGGACGAACGTCGATGATCTCGACGCTGGGCAGGGTGACGCGGTCGTCGCCCATGTGCCCGGCCATCTTCTTGCCCTTGAACACGCGCGAGGGCTCGGTGTTGGTGCCCACCGAACCGGCGGAGCGGTGCACCTTCTCGGCGCCGTGGGTGGCGCGCAGGCCGCTGAAGTTGTAACGCTTCATGACGCCCTGGAAGCCCTTGCCCTTGCTGGTGCCGGTGACCTTGACCTTTTCGCCGGGCTTGAAGATGTCCACGGTGATGTCCTGGCCAATCTCATAGCCTTCGACAGCATCCAGGCGGAATTCCTTCAGGTGGCGGAAGAAGCCCTTGCCGGCCTTGGCCTGGTGGCCCTGCTCCGGCTTGTTGACCTTGTGTTCCGGCAGGGTGTCGAAGCCGACCTGGACGGCGTTGTAGCCTTCCTTGGCGTCGGTCTTGATCTGCACGATGGGGCAGGGCCCGGCGGCAATGACGGTGACGGGCACGACAGTGCCGTCATCGGCGAACACGCGGGTCATGCCCAGCTTGCGTCCGAGAAGTCCGAGAGTTTTCGACATATCTCTCCCCTCCCCTACAGCTTGATCTCGACATCGACACCGGCGGGCAGCGAAAGCTTGCCCAGGGCGTCGACGGTCTGCTGGGTGGGCTCCAGAATGTCGAGCAGGCGCTTGTGGATGCGCATCTCGAACTGCTCACGGGACTTCTTGTCCACGTGAACGGAGCGCTGGACGGTGGTCTTGTGGATGTTGGTGGGCAGGGGGATCGGACCCGCGATAGCCGCTCCGGTGTTGCGGGCGGTATCGACGATTTCCGTCACCGCCTTGTCCAGGATGCGGTAGTCGTAGGCCTTGAGCTTGATCCGAATACGGTCGCTCGTCATCGCAGCCATAAACTCTCCTTGGTTTCCGGGGGTCTGTCGACCCCTCGCCGCGTGCGTTAGGGCAGCTGCGGCTCGGCGGAAAAGGTGGGGGTTGCTGGGTCTTGACCAGATGTCCGGGGCCGACCCCCGGAAAATTTCAATCAAAGGAAGGAAGCCATACGCGCTCCACCTTCTTCCTGTCAAGGAAAAAGGTGGAGCGCGCCTTGAATCAGCGGCGTCCTACTTCTTCTTCATGATCTCTTCGGCGATGCTGGCGGGCACCTGCTCGTAGTGATCGAACTGCATGGTGAAGGTGGCGCGGCCCTGGGTGCGCGAACGCAGGTCCGGGGCGTAGCCGAACATGCTGGACAGGGGCACCTGGGCCTTGATGACCTGCGAGGACACCCGGGCTTCCAGGTTGCTCACGCGGCCGCGGCGGCTGTTCAGGTCGCCCATGACGTCGCCCAGGTATTCCTCGGGGGTCACGACCTCGACGCTCATGATGGGCTCGAGCAGCACCGGGCCGGCCTTGGAGGCGGCTTCCTTGATGGCCATGGAGCCGGCCACGTAGAAGGCCTGCTCGCTGGAGTCGACTTCGTGGTAGGAGCCGAACACCAGCTTGACTTTGATGTCCACGGCGGGGAACCCGGCCAGGATGCCGTTCTTCAGGGCGTCCTCGATGCCGCGGCCGACGGGGGCGATGTATTCCTTGGGGATGATGCCGCCCTTGATCTCGTCCTCGAACACGTAGCCGCCAGCCGGGTTCGGCTCGATCTCGATGACGACGTGGCCGTACTGGCCGCGGCCACCGGTCTGCTTGGCGTGCTTCATGTCGCACTTGGCGGGCTTGGTGATGGTCTCGCGGTAGGCCACGCGGGGAGCACCCACGTTGGCGTTCACGTTGAACTCGCGCAGCAGGCGGTCAACGATGATTTCCAGGTGCAGTTCGCCCATGCCCGCGATGAGGGTCTGACCGGTCTCCTCGTCGCCCTTGACGCGGAAGGAGGGGTCCTCCTTGGTCAGCTTGGCCAGCGAGGCGGAGAGCAGGTCGCGGTCGGCCTTGGTCTTGGGCTCGATGGCGACCTCGATGACCGGTTCCGGAATGTCCAGGGACTCCAGGACGATGGGGGTCTTGAGGTCGGCCAGGGTGTCGCCGGTGGAGACGCTCTTGAGACCCACGGCGGCCACGATGTCGCCGGCCAGGGCCTCCTTGATCTCCTCACGCTTGTTGGCGTGCATCTTGAGCAGACGGCCGATGCGCTCCTTCTTGCCATTGCCCGCGTTGACCACGGTGGCGCCGGACTCGATGCGGCCGGAGTAGACGCGCAGGAAGGTCAGGTGGCCGACGAAGGGGTCGGTCATGAGCTTGAAGGCCAGGGCCGCCAGCGGCTTGGAGTCGTCGCAGGGGCACTCGATCTTCTCTTCCTCATTGTCGGGGTTGCTTCCGACCATGGGGGGGATGTCGATGGGGGACGGCAGGTAGTCGACGACGGCGTCGAGCAGGGCCTGGACGCCCTTGTTGCGGAACGCGGTGCCGCAGAGCACCGGGCAGATCTTCATGGCGATGGTGGCGGAACGGATGCCCTGGATGATCTCGGCCTCGGAGAGCTCCTCCCCGGCCAGATACTTCTCCATGAGCGCCTCGTCTTCCTCGACCACGGCCTCCAGCATGACCTGGCGCAGCTCGTCGTACTTGGCCTTGAGGTCGGAGGGAACCTCGGTGACCTCGAACGTGGCGCCCTTGTCGGTGTTGGCGCCGTAGACGATGGCCTTGCCCATGACCAGGTCCACCATGCCGGTGAACAGGTCTTCGCTGCCGATGGGGATGTGCAGGGGCACGGGCTTGGCGCCCAGGCGGTCGCGGATCATGTCCACGCAGCGGAAGTAATTGGCGCCCACGCGGTCCATCTTGTTGACGAAGGCGATGCGCGGAACGCGGTAGCGGTCGGCCTGGCGCCACACGGTCTCGGACTGGGGCTCGACGCCGGCGACGGCGTCGAACACCGCCACGGCGCCGTCGAGCACGCGCAAGCTGCGCTCGACTTCCATGGTGAAGTCCACGTGGCCGGGGGTGTCGATGATGTTGACGCGGTGGTCACGCCAGAAACAGGTGGTGGCGGCAGACGTAATGGTGATGCCGCGCTCCTGCTCCTGAACCATCCAGTCCATGGTGGCGTTGCCATCGTGCACTTCGCCGATCTTGTGGGAAACGCCGGTGTAGTAGAGGATGCGCTCGGTGGTCGTGGTCTTGCCGGCGTCGATGTGGGCCATGATGCCGATGTTGCGCTGCTTCTCGCTGGGGACGATCTTGGACACTGTGAGAATCTCCCTTGTCTACCAGCGGTAGTGGGCGAAGGCCTTGTTGGCTTCGGCCATCTTGTGGGTTTCTTCCTTCTTCTTCACGGCGCCGCCGCGATTGTTGAAGGCGTCGAGCAGCTCGCCGGACAGGCGGTCGACCATGCCCTTCTCGCCACGGCCGCGGGCGTAGTTGATGACCCAGCGGATGGCCAGGGCGCTCTGACGGTCGGGGCGCACTTCCATGGGCACCTGGTAGGTGGCGCCGCCAACGCGGCGGCTCTTCACCTCGAGGTGGGGGCGCACGTTGTCCAGGGCCTTCTCGAAGGCGCGGATTGGATCTTCCTTGCTCTTCTCGGCCAGGGCCTCGAGGGCTTCGTAGAAGATGCGCTCGGCGGTGCTCTTCGCGCCGTCGTACATCAGGCGGTTGATGAACTTGGCGGCCATACGGCTGCCGTAGACCGGATCAGGCAGGACCTGACGCTTGGTGACGGGACCTTTGCGGGGCATGGTTTACTCCTTCCCTCGTTACTTCGGACGCTTGGCGCCGTACTTGGAACGGCCCTGGCGACGATCGGAGACACCGGCGGTGTCGAGCGTGCCGCGGACGATGTGGTAGCGGACACCGGGAAGGTCCTTCACGCGGCCGCCGCGAATGAGCACAACCGAGTGCTCCTGAAGATTGTGGCCTTCGCCGGGGATGTACGCGGTGACCTCGATGCCGTTGGTCAGGCGCACGCGCGCGACCTTACGGAGCGCGGAGTTCGGCTTCTTGGGCGTGGTGGTGTACACGCGGGTGCACACGCCGCGGCGCTGCGGGCATTCGTGCAGGGCCGGGGTCTTCTTGCGCTTGCCGACCTTCTTGCGCGATTTGCGGATCAACTGGCTGATAGTAGGCATGAACCCTCCGAAAGAGTGCTAAAATACAAGCAAGAGGACCGCTCTTATTCCAGACGCGGACCCTTGTCAAGCCCCCTGCCCTGCTCCCCCTGTGGGGAACCGGGCGGGAGGATGCCCTCCCGCCCGCATTTTCCTGCGCCCCTGGGGGCGCTTTCGATCGTTAGATCGGCTCGATGAGCAGCGGATCGTCCTCAAGCTCCTCCAGGAACTTGTCGGGCCGCTCGGGCTGCTCGGGCACGCTGATCTCGGCGTCGGCGTACTGGCGGTAGCCGGTGCCGGCCGGAACCAGCCTGCCCACGATGACGTTCTCCTTCAGGCCGCGCAGGGAGTCGGACTTGCCCGACAGCGAGGCCTCGGTGAGCACCTTGGTGGTCTCCTGGAAGGAGGCCGCCGAGATGAAGGAGTCGGTGGAGAGCGAGGCCTGGGTGATGCCCAGAACCAGCGTTTCCGCCGTGGCCGGGGCGCCGCCCTTGGCCATCACCGCCGTGTTCTCTTCCATGAAGCGCACCTTGTCCACCTGCTCGCCGATGAGGAAGCCGGTGTCGCCCGGATCGAGGATGCTGACCTTCTTCAGCATCTGGCGGACGATGATCTCGATGTGCTTGTCGTTGATGTTAACGCTCTGCACACGGTATACATTCTGAATTTCTTCAACCAGGTAACGGGCGAGGAACTTTTCGCCCTTGATCTTCAGAATGTCGTGCAGCTCGGGGTAGCCTTCGGTCATCAGATCGCCGGCCTCCACGAAGTCGCCTTCCTGGACCGTGATGTGCTTGCCCTTGGGGATCAGGTATTCCTTGGTCTCGCCGGTCTCGGGCAGCACCACGATCTTGCGCTTGCCCTTGCTCTCGGAGCCGAAGGACACGGTGCCGTCGATTTCGCTGACGATGGCCTGGTCCTTGGGCTTGCGCACCTCGAACAGCTCGGCGACGCGGGGCAGGCCGCCCACGATGTCCTTGGTCTTGGAGGATTCGCGGGGGCGGCGGGCGACGATGTCGCCGGCCTTGATCTCGTCGCCGTCCTTGACCATCAGAATGGCGCCCACGGGCAGCGGGAATTCCGCCCGCAGGGTGCCGCCGGGCCGCATCACCGTGTTGCCCTTCTCGTCGCAGACGGAGAGGGAGGGCTTGAAGTTGGTGGTGCGGTACTCGATGATGGTGTAGGTGGCGCGCTGCGTCATGTCGTCGATGCGTTCCTGGTAGGTCTTGCCTTCAATGATGTCCTTGAAGTGCACGACGCCGTGAACGTCGGAGATGAACGGCTCGTTGAAGGGGTCCCACTCGGCGATGGCCTGGCCCTTGCGGATGTCCTGGCCCTCGGTGACGAGCAGGCGCGCGCCGGAGGGCAGCGTGTACTTCTCCCTCTCGCGGCCCTGGTCGTCCACCACGCCCACCTGGCAGCTCTTGCCCAGGACCATGACCTGGCCCTCGGCGTTGCTGACATTTCTCATGCGCGAGAACACGATGCGGCCGTTGTGCTGCGCCTCGATGCTGGACTGCTCGATTTCGCGGCTGGCGGTACCGCCGATGTGGAAGGTGCGCATGGTCAGCTGGGTGCCGGGCTCGCCGATGGACTGGGCGGCGATGATGCCCACCGTTTCGCCCACGTTGACGATGTGCCCGCGCGCCAGGTCGCGGCCGTAGCACATGGCGCACACGCCCTGCGGGCTCTTGCAGGTCAGGCCGGAGCGGATGGCGATGCTGCTCAGGCCGGACTGGTCGATCTTCTCGGCCAGGGCCTCGTCGATGAGCGTGTTGGCCTCCACGAGGAGCTCGCCGGTGTCCTCGTCGAACACCGGGAACATGGTGGTGCGGCCCAGCACGCGCTCGGCCAGGCGCTGCTTGATCTCGCCGTCCTTGATGAAGTGGGTCAGCTCCAGCCCGTCCACGGTGCCGCAGTCGATCTCGCAGACCGTCACGTCCTGCACCACGTCCACCAGGCGGCGGGTGAGGTAACCGGAGTTGGCGGTCTTGAGCGCGGTGTCGGCGAGGCCCTTACGAGCGCCGTGGGTGGAGTTGAAGTACTGCAGCACCGAGAGGCCCTCGCGGAAGCTCGCGGTGATGGGCGTCTCGATGATTTCGCCGGAGGGCTTGGCCATCAGGCCGCGCATGCCGGCCAGCTGGCGCATCTGGTCCTGGTTGCCTCGGGCGCCGGAGGTGGCCATCATGTAGATGGGGTTGAAGCTGGCGTTGACCTCCACCTCGCCGGTCTTGGCGTCCACCACGGTGTCGCGGGAGATCTCCTCCATCATCATGCGGGAGACCTCGTTGGTGGTCTTGGTCCACACGTCCACGACCTTGTTGTACTTCTCCGTGCGGGTGATGATGCCTTCGCGGTACTGGGCCTCGATGTCCTCGACCTCGGCCTGCGCGGAGTTGATGAGCGCGGGCTTGCCATCGGGGATCTTGAGGTCCTTCACGCCGACGGTGACGCCGGCCTTGGTGGCGTACTCGTAGCCCAGGCTCTTGAGCTTGTCGCACAGGATGACCGTGGCCTTGGTGCCCGCGGTGCGGTAGGCCATGGCCACAAGGCGGCCGATGTTCTTCTTGTTCAGCACCAGGTTGACGTTCTCGAAGCTCATGCCCTCGGGCAGCAGCTCACCCACGATGATGCGCCCGCAGGTGGTCTCGATGAGCTTGCCGTTCACGCGGCACTTGATGCGGGCGTGGATGCCCAGGTGCCCGGCGTGGTGGGCGGCGATGACCTCCCAGGCCTCGGTGAAGCACATGCCCTCGCCCTTCTCGAAGCTGCGGGCGGTGGTCAGGTAGTACAGGCCAAGCACGATGTCCTGGCTGGGATTGATGACGGGGCTGCCGTTGGCGGGCGAGAGGATGTTGTTGGAGCTCATCATGAGCACGCGGCATTCGATCTGCGCCTCGACGGACAGCGGAACGTGCACGGCCATCTGGTCGCCGTCGAAGTCCGCGTTGTAGGCCGCGCAGACCAGCGGGTGCAGCTGGATGGCCTTGCCCTCGACGAGCAGCGGCTCGAAGGCCTGGATGCCCAGGCGGTGCAGCGTGGGAGCGCGGTTGAGCAGGATGGGGTACTCGCGCACCACGTCCTCCAGGATGTCCCACACCACCAGGTCCTCGCGCTCGACCATCTTCTTGGCGCTCTTGATGGTGGTGGCGATCTCGCGCTTCTCAAGCTCGGAGTAGATGAAGGGCTTGAACAGCTCCAGGGCCATCTTCTTGGGCAGGCCGCACTGGTGCAGCTTCAGGTTCGGGCCCACCACGATGACCGAACGGCCGGAGTAGTCGACGCGCTTGCCCAAGAGGTTCTGGCGGAAGCGGCCCTGCTTGCCCTTGATCATGTCGGACAGGGACTTCAGCGGGCGGCCGTTGGTGCCGGTGATGGCGCGGCCGCGGCGGCCGTTGTCGAACAGGGCGTCGACGGCCTCCTGCAGCATGCGCTTTTCGTTGCGGATGATGATGTCCGGCACGCCAAGCTCAAGCAGCCGCTTCAGGCGGTTGTTGCGGTTGATGACGCGGCGGTACAGGTCGTTCAGGTCGGAGGTGGCGAAACGGCCGCCGTCCAGGGGCACCAGGGGGCGCAGCTCGGGCGGAATGACCGGCACCACTTCCATGATCATCCACTCCGGCTTGTTGCCGGACTCGATGAACGCCTCCACGATCTTGAGGCGCTTGGTGATCTTCTTCTTCTTGGTCTGGGAGCGGGTGGTGGCGCTTTCCTCGCGCAGGTTCGTGCGCAGTTCCTCGAGGTCGATGGCCTCCAGCAGCTTGCGCACGGTCTCCGCGCCCATGCCCACCTTCACGGCGTCCTCGCCGTAGTGGTCCATGACCTGGAGGTACTGGTCCTCGCCCAGGATCTGCAGGCGCTTCAGGTTCGTGTCGCCCGGGTCAAGGACGATGTACGAGTCGAAGTACAGCACCTTCTCCAGGTCGGCCATGGTGATGTCGAGCAGTGTGCCGATCTTGGAGGGCAGGGTCTTGAGGAACCAGATGTGGGCCACGGGCGCGGCCAGCTCGATGTGGCCCATGCGCTCGCGGCGCACCTTGCTGGCGATGACCTCGACGCCGCACTTCTCGCAGACGATGCCGCGGTGCTTCATGCGCTTGTATTTGCCGCAATTGCACTCGTAGTCCTTCACGGGACCGAAGATCTTGGCGCAGAACAGGCCGTCGCGCTCCGGCTTGAAGGTGCGGTAGTTGATGGTCTCCGGCTTCTTGACCTCGCCGAAGCTCCACTCGCGGATCTTCTCCGGGGAGGCTATGGAGATCTGGATCGCTTTGAGGTTGCGCCCGGCGATGCCCAGATTGGTGGTTCCACGCATGGTGAACAGTTCGTCCAAGCTCATGGAATATCCTCGTAAGTTTGACAGTTTCTTTCCGGCCCGGGGGTGCGGGCCTGCCTACCAACGACCGGGGGGTTCCCCGGCCTACTGCCGTCTGGCAGGCTTCTTCTTCTCGTCCTGGATGAGGTTCACATCCAGGCCCAGGGACATCAGTTCCTTGATGAGGACGTTGAAGCTCTCGGGCAGCCCGGCCTCAAGGAAGTTGTCGCCCTTCACGATCTTCTCGTACATCTTCACGCGTCCGGAGACGTCGTCGGACTTCACAGTCAGGAATTCCTGCAGCAGGTAAGCCGCGCCGTAGGCCTCCAGCGCCCACACTTCCATTTCGCCCAGACGCTGGCCGCCGAACTGGGCCTTGCCGCCCAGGGGCTGCTGCGTCACCAGGCTGTATGGGCCGGTGGAACGCGCGTGGATCTTCTCGTCGACCAGGTGGTGGAGCTTGAGCATGTACATGACGCCCACGGTGACCCGGTTGTGGAAGGGTTCGCCGCTGCGGCCGTCGTACAGGGTGATCTTGCCGTCGTCCGGCAGGCCCGCGTGCTCCAGCCAGCCCCAGATCTCGGACTCGTCGGCGCCGTCGAAGACCGGGGTCTTGGTGACGATGCCGTGCTTGAGGCTGATGGCGGCGGCCTTCAGCTCCTCATCGTCCATGTCGGCGATGAGCTTGTCGATTTCCTTGTTGTTGAACACGGCGGAGACGTCCTTGCGGACCTGGGCCATGGCCTGGCCGCTCTCCACCATATTGGCGATCTGCGCGCCCAGCTCGCGGGCGGCCCAGCCAAGGTGGGTCTCCATGATCTGGCCGATGTTCATGCGCGAGGGCACGCCCAGCGGATTGAGCACGATGTCCATGGGGGTGCCGTCGGCGAAGAAGGGCATGTCCTCCTCGGGCAGGATGCAGGACACGACGCCCTTGTTGCCGTGGCGTCCGGCCATCTTGTCGCCCACGGAGAGCTTGCGCTTCACGGCAACGTAGACCTTGACCATCTTGATGACGCCCGGGGGCAGGTCGTCGCCCTCGGTGACCTTCTCGCGCTTGTTGTCGTACACGCCCTTGATGAACTTGATCTGGCGCTCGTAGTCGGCCAGCACGCCCTTGATCTGGTCGTTGACGTCCTTGGAGGAGAACAGTCCGGCCAGCTTCTTGAGCGGCAGTTCGTCCAGCACCTCGCGGGTCAGCGGGCGCCCGGCGTCCACCAGCACTTCGCCCTTCTTCTTGCCCATGACGGGCTGGGCGATCTGCTTGCCGTCCACCATCTCCCACACCCGCTCGCGGATGTTGTCGGTGAGGGCGGCCACGTGCTTCATTTCCTTCATGTCGAAGGCGGCCAGCGCGTCCTGCTCGATCTGGACGGTGCGGTCATCCTTCTCGCCGCTGCGGCGGTTGAAGACCTTCACGTCGACCACGGTGCCCTCGATTCCGGGCGGAACCTTGAGGGAGGTGTTCTTCACGTCGCGGGCCTTGTCGCCGAAGATGGCGCGCAGCAGCTTCTCTTCCGGGGTGAGCTGGGTCTCGCCCTTAGGGGTGATCTTGCCCACCAGGATGTCGTCGGGAACAACCTTGGCGCCGAGGCGGATGATGCCGCAGTCGTCCAGGTTGCGCAGCATCTCCTCGCTCACGTTCGGGATGTCGCGGGTTATTTCCTCGGGTCCGAGCTTGGTGTCGCGGGCGACAACCTCGAACTCTTCGATGTGGATGGAGGTGTAGACGTCCTCCTTGACCACGCGCTCGGAGATGAGGATGGAGTCTTCGTAGTTGTAGCCGCACCAGGGCATGAAGGCCACCAGCAGGTTCTTGCCCAGGGCCAGCTCGCCGTCGCGGATGCCCGGGCCGTCGGCCATGACCTCGCCCTTCTTGACCTTCTGCCCGGTCTTCACGCAGGGGCGCTGGCCGAAGCAGGAGTTCTGGTTGGACTTGTGCCACTTCTGCAGCTCGTAGTGCAGGGTGCCGCCGGTGTTGGGGGCCACGTTCTCGTCGTAGTTGACGATGAGGCGCTCGGCGTCGGCGAAGTGGACAACGCCGTCGCCCTTGGCCAGGATGCACGCGCCCGAATCCTGGGCCACGGTGCCTTCCATGCCGGTGCCGACCAGCGGCTTCTCGCTCTTCAGGAGGGGCACGGCCTGGCGCTGCATGTTCGAGCCCATGAGGGCGCGGTTGGCGTCGTCGTGCTCCAGGAAGGGAATCAGCGCCGCGGAGATCGAGACGATCTGGCTGGGGCTGATGTCCATGAGCGTGGCGGTCTCCTTGGGCACGATGTTCACGTCGCCCGCGATGCGCGCCTGGATGAGCTGGCTCTTGATGGTGCCGTCGGCCTCCAGCTCCAGGCTGGACTGGGCCACGGACTCGCCGGACTCGCGGCTGGCGTCCATCCAGATGATCTCGTCGCCGGCGCGGCCGTCCTGCACGGTGCGGTACGGCGTCTCGATGAAGCCGTAGTCGTTGACGCGCGCGTAGGTGGTCAGCGAGACGATGAGGCCGATGTTCGGTCCTTCCGGAGTCTCAATGGGGCAGATGCGGCCGTAGTGCGAGGTGTGCACGTCGCGCACCTCGAAGCCCGCGCGCTCGCGGGTCAGGCCGCCGGGACCCAGGGCCGACAGGCGGCGCTTGTGGGTCACTTCGGACAGCGGGTTGGTCTGGTCCATGAACTGCGAGAGCTGGCTGGTTCCGAAGAACTCCTTCAGCACCGCGGCCACGGGCTTGGGATTGATGAGGTCATGCGGCATGAGCGTGGACACTTCCTGCAGGCTCATGCGCTCCTTGATGGCGCGCTCCATGCGCACCAGGCCGATGCGGTACTGGTTCTCCACCAGCTCGCCCACGGGGCGCACGCGGCGGTTGCCCAGGTGGTCGATGTCGTCGGCCGGGCCGTGGCTGTCCTTGAGCTTCACCAGCACCTTGACGCTTTTCAGGATGTCGTCGTTGGTGAGGGTGCGCAGCTCCAGGGGCTCGCTGATGCCCAGGCGGGTGTTCAGCTTGTAGCGGCCCACGGTGGAGAGGTCGTAGTAGTCGGCGCTGCGGAACAGGTTCTCGAAGAAGCTGGCCGCGATCTCCGGGGTGGGCGGAGAGCTGGGGCGCAGGCGGCGGTAGATCTCGATCTGCGCGCTGGCCAGGTCGGTGGTCTTGTCGGCGGAGAGCGTGTCGCGCATGGAGCTGGACACGTCCATGCCCTTGGTGAACAGCACGGCCAGCTCGGTGGCGCCGGCGGCGCGGATCTTCTCGATGACGTCGGCGGCAAGCTCCTGGGAGGCCTCGGCCACCACCTCGCCGGTGTTCGGGTCGATGATGTCCTGGGCCAGGTACTGGCCGATGAGCGAGTCGGGGGAGACCTCGATGGTGCTCACGCCGTCCTTGAGCATCTTGCGCCAGTTGGCCTTGGTGATGGCCTTGCCCTGCTTCACCAGCACCTTGCCGTCGGACAGGGTGATGTCGACGTAGGCCTCTTCCTTGCGGAACTGGTCGTCGCGCACCTTGCGCAGCAGGCGGGCGCCGTCGAAGCAGTACTCTTCGCGGTCGTAGAAGTAGTCGAGGATGTCCGTCTTGGTCATCCCCATGGCCTTGAACAGGATGGTGGCGGGCATCTTCCGGCGGCGGTCGATGCGCACGTAGAGGATGTCCTTGTGGTCGAAGTCGAAGTCCAGCCAGGAGCCGCGCATGGGAATGATGCGGCAGGAGTAGAGCACCTTGCGGCTGGAGTGGGTCTTGCCCGAGTCGTGCTCGAAGATGATGCCCGGCGAGCGCTGGAGCTGGTTGACGATGACGCGCTCGGTGCCGTTGATGATGAAGGTGCCCTTGTCGGTCATCAACGGGATGGTGCCGAAATAGATGTCCTGTTCCTTGATGTCGCGGATGGTGCGGCTGCCGCTCTCCTCGTCCACGTCAAAGACCACCAGGCGCACGATGAGGCGGATGGGGGCCTCGTAGGTCAGGCCCTTGCTGATGCACTCGTCCTCGTCGTACTTGGGGTCCTGGATGATGTAGCTGACATACTCCAGGCTGGCGGTCTTGTTGAAGTCCTCGATGGGGAATACGGAGCGGAACACGGCCTCAAGGCCCTCGTCGGACCGGCTGGCCGGGGGCACGTCGCGCTGGAGGAATTTCAGGTAGGAATCGACCTGAAGCTCCAGCAGGTGAGGAATAGGAAGGCTGTTGGCAATCTTCCCGAAATGTTTCGTGAGCTGCGCCATTGTCACCTCATTGGGCGGAAGCGGTTGGAGAGTTCACAAACGCACGAGTGCCCGGCGGAGTATCCGCCTGGCCGCCTTCACGCGTCGGGTCCAGTGGTGGTGCGATCAATTCGGTATGTGATCACTCAAAGAGTCCCCAGGTGGAATCAGATCTCCGCTAGGGGGGCGGGAAAAATTTGGTTTCGGGCCAAGGGGAAAGTCACCCGTGACGCCAGGCGGACCGGGGCTTCGGCACACCTTTGCCCGGGCCGCCATCAGCGGGCCGGGCTTGCGAAAAAAAGAGAGACGGGACAAGGGACGCTCCCTTCGGGAGCGCCCCTCGCCCGGGTGATCTTGCAATCAGTAACCGAAAAACTACTTCACTTCAACAGTGGCGCCGGCTTCGGTCAGCTGCTTCTTGGCGTCCTCGGCGTCAGCCTTGCTCACGCCTTCCTTGATGGTCTGGGGAGCGCCGTCGACCTTGTCCTTGGCTTCCTTCAGGCCCAGGCCGGTCAGGGCGCGGACAACCTTGATGACGCCGATCTTGTTGGCGCCGGCTTCCTTCAGGATGACGTCGAACTCGGTCTTCTCCTCGGCGGCCTCGGCGGGGGCGCCAGCGGCGGGAGCGGCGGCGAAGGCGGCCACGGGAGCGGCGGCGGAAACGCCGAACTTCTCTTCAAGTTCCTTGATGAAGTCGGCCAGTTCCAGAACGGTCATGTTGGAGATGAACTCAACAACCTGCTCTTTGGTCACGGACATGGGATATTCCTCCTTAAGGGAAATGCTTTGCTTTTAAGGGTTCAGGGGTCAGAGCCTTAAGCGGCGCTGCCTTCCTTCTGGTCCTTGATGGCGTTCAAGGCGTAGAGGAAGTTGCGCAGCACGGCCGCGAACACGTTGACGAAGTTGGTCGGCACCGCGTTCATGGTGCCGAGCAGCTTGGCCAGCAGTTCGGGCTTGCTGGGCAGCGTGGCGAGCTGCTTCACGCCCTCCTCGTCAAGAAACTTGCCCTCAAGGCTGCCGTAGCGAAGCTGGAGCTTCTTGCTCGTCTTCGCAAAATCGGCCAGAGCCTTGGCCAGCGCCACCGGGTCGTCGTAACCCAGCGCCACCGCGCAGTTTTCCTTCAGGCGGTCATTGAGGATACCGTGGTTGGTTTCCTTGAACGCCAGCCGGGCCAGGGTGTTCTTGACGACTTGGTAATCGACTCCGGCTTCGCGCAGCTTGACGCGCAGGAGAGTCATCTCCTCCACGCCCATGCCCTTGAAGTCGGTGACGACGGCGATGCTCGCCCTGGCAGCTTTTTCATTCAGCTGCGCGATGATCTGGGCTTTCTGTTGCCGTTCCATCGTCTCTCCTCGTCGTACATTGGCCCGGAAAGCAAAGCCTCGTCTCGGCAGGCTGATTAAGGGCCAGGCCCCCCTGCTGTCTTCGACTTACACTTCCCGAGTAAACTGAAAACCAGGAGGGCGGCCGATCCGCCCTCCCGGGATTAACCTTCCAGGAATTTCCTGATGGTCTGGGGGTCCACCTTCACGCCGGGGCCCATGGTGGTCGCCACGGCCATGGCCTTCAGGTAGGTGCCCTTGGCCGTGTTCGGCTTCAGGCGGTTCACGGTCTCCAGCAGGGCGTGCAGGTTCTGCAGCAGCTTCTCGGCGCCGAAGGACTTCTTGCCGATGGGAGCGTGCAGGATGCCGGCCTTGTCGACCTTGAACTCCACGCGGCCAGCCTTGACTTCACGCACGGCGTCGCCGACGTTGAAGGTCACGGTGCCGGTCTTGGCGTTGGGCATGAGCCCGCGGGGGCCCAGCTGACGACCGATCTGGCCGACCTTGGCCATCATGTCCGGGGTGGCGATGGCGGAGTCGAACTCCATCCAGCCGCCCTTGATCTTCTCCACCAGCTCGTCGCTGCCAACCTCGTCGGCACCGGCCTCGCGGGCCTCGGCCTCCTTGTCGGGCTTGCAGAAGACCACCACGCGGATGGTCTTGCCCAGGCCGTTGGGCAGCGGACAGGCGCCGCGCACCATCTGGTCGGAGTACTTGGGATCCACGCCCAGGTTGATGGCAACGTCGACGGTCTCATCGAACTTGGCGAAGGAGTTGGACAGGGCCAGGTTCATGGCCTCGTTCACACCGTACCGAAGGGACTTGTCAAAGCCCTTGGAGGCGTTCTCGTAGTTTTTTCCGTGTTTCGGCATGACTCTCCCCCACTAACCTTTGACTTCGAGGCCCATGCTGCGGGCCGTGCCGGCGATGCAGTTCACCGCTGCATCGAGGCTCTTGGCGGTGAGGTCGGGCATCTTGAGCTTGGCGATCTCCTCGACCTGGGCCATGGTGACGGAACCGACCTTGGTCTTGTTGGGCTCGCCGGAGCCCTTCTCGATCTTGGCGGCCTTCAGGAGCAGCACCGGAGCCGGAGGGGTCTTGGTGATGAAGGAGAAGGTGCGGTCGGCATACACGGTGATGATCACCGGGATGATCATGCCCTTCTGGTCCTGCGTCTTGGCGTTGAACGCCTTGCAGAACTCCATGATATTGACGCCGTGCTGGCCCAGGGCCGGACCCACCGGAGGGGAGGGATTGGCCACGCCAGCAGGAATCTGCAGCTTGACTTTGCCTGTGATTTTCTTGGCCATTTTTCTATCCTCGCGGGCGCATCTCCGTTACCGGGCGCCCAAGTCGCGTAAAAGGGTCGCGCTAGCCCTTCGTCACCTGGACGAAGTCGAGCTCCACGGGCGTCTGGCGTCCGAAAATGGACACGGAAACCCGCAGCTTGCCCTTGTCGTAGTTCACATCCTCGACGACGCCGTTGAAACCGCTGAAGGGGCCGTCGATAACCCGGACCTCGTCGCCACGTTCGAAGTGGAACTTGGGCCGGGGCTGTTCCTGCCTGCTCTCCATCATGGAGAGAATGCTCTGGGCCTCGCTGTCGCGCATGGGGGTGGGACGGTTCTTGCCGCCCACGAACCCGGTCACGCGGGGGATGGACTGAATGAGGTGCCAGGAGTCGTCGGAGAGCACCATCTTCACCATCACGTATCCCGGATAGAACTTCCGGGTGCTGGTGCGGCGCTCCCCTTTGACCATTTCCACCACCTTCTCGGTGGGCACCACGACTTCGAGCACCTGGCCGTGATCCTGGCCGGTGCGCATCATCTCGGTGATGGTCTGCTGCACGCGCTGCTCGAAACCCGAGTACACGTGCACTATATACCAGCGGGCCGGTTTCTCCCCGCTCACGGCGCCTTGATCAGTCACGGAGCACCTGCCAGGGATTTAGGACAGCACGGCTTCGATGATCTTGGACAGGCCAAGGTCAACGACGCCCAGGAACAGCGACATGACCACCACAAGAATCAGCACCGCGGCGCAGGTCGCCATGGTCTCCTTGCGGGTGGGCCAGGTCACTTTCTTCAGTTCAACCTGGGCCTCCTCAAAGAAGACCTTGAGTTCCTGCGCCTTGGAGGCGACGCCGGCCGGGGCCGGAGTCTCGGAGCCTTGCTGGCCGCTGGGTCCTTTCGCTGTATTTTTAGCCATTTCTCTTCCCCATATGGGGTGGGTAAGTGGCAGGCCAGGAGGGATTCGAACCCCCAGCATCCGGTTTTGGAGACCGGCGCTCTACCAGTTGGAGCTACTGGCCTGCGTTTAGGAAACTACTTGGTCTCGCGGTGTACCGTGTGCTTCTTGTCGAAGGGACAGTACTTCTTCAGCTCGAGACGGCCAGTAGTATTCTTCTTGTTCTTGTCGGTCGCGTAGTTGCGCCGCTTGCACTCGGTGCAGGCGAGCTGGATATTGACGCGCATGGATTACTCCAGAATCTCGGTGACCACGCCCGCGCCGACGGTGCGGCCGCCTTCGCGGATGGCGAAGCGCAGGCCCTGCTCCATGGCGATGGGGTGGATCATGTCGACGATGAAGGTGGCGTTGTCGCCGGGCATAACCATCTCGACGCCTTCCGCCAGAGTCACCACGCCGGTGATGTCAGTGGTGCGGAAGTAGAACTGCGGACGGTAGCCGGAGAAGAACGGGGTGTGGCGGCCGCCCTCGTCCTTGGACAGGACGTACACCTCGGCCTTGAACTTGCGGTGGGGCGGGATGCTCTTGGGCTTGGCCAGAACCTGGCCGCGCTCCACGTCCTCGCGCTTGATGCCGCGCAGCAGGACGCCCACGTTGTCGCCGGCCTGGCCCTGGTCGAGGATCTTGCGGAACATCTCGACGCCGGTGCAGGTGCTCTTCATGGTGTCCTTGATGCCCACGATCTCGACTTCGTCGCCCACGGTGATGATGCCGCGCTCGACACGACCGGTCACGACGGTGCCGCGGCCGGAGATGGAGAACACGTCTTCGATGGGCATGAGGAAGGGCTTGTCGATGTCGCGCTTGGGCTCAGGAATGTAGGTGTCGCAAGCATTCAGCAGCTCGGCGATACACTTGCACTCTTCGCTCTTCGGATCGTCGCTCTCCAGGGCCTTCAGGGCGGAACCCTTGATGACCGGGATGT
Organism: Pseudomonadota bacterium; assembly: GCA_023438245.1. GTDB lineage: Bacteria > Desulfobacterota > Desulfovibrionia > Desulfovibrionales > Desulfovibrionaceae > Humidesulfovibrio. The sequence goes on from JAEXRD010000038.1 coordinate 31,406, forward strand.
CGTCGCCGGGGAAGCCGTACTTGGTCAGCAGCTCGCGAACCTCGAGCTCGACGAGCTCCAGCAGTTCGGCGTCGTCGACCATGTCGCACTTGTTCATGAAGACGACCATGTAGGGCACGCCGACCTGACGGGCGAGCAGGATGTGCTCACGGGTCTGGGGCATGGGGCCGTCGGTGGCGGCGACCACCAGGATGGCGCCGTCCATCTGGGCCGCGCCGGTGATCATGTTTTTGATGTAGTCGGCGTGGCCGGGGCAGTCCACGTGGGCGTAGTGACGAGTGTCGGTCTCGTACTCGACGTGGGCGGTGGCGATGGTGATGCCGCGCTCCTTCTCTTCAGGAGCCTTGGCGATCTGGTCGAAGGCCACGTAGGTGCCCTTGCCCATCAGGGACGCCGTCTTGGTGATGGCGGCGGTGAGGGTGGTCTTGCCGTGGTCGATGTGGCCGATGGTGCCGATGTTGACGTGAGGCTTCTTGCGCTCAAATTTAGCCTTGCCCATGTTCAACCCCCTAGGTGTCTGTACTTCGGTTGTCTGATGAAAAATGATGTGGAGCCCATGACCGGAATTGAACCGGTGACCTCTTCCTTACCAAGGAAGTGCTCTACCGACTGAGCTACATGGGCACTTAAGCGTCGCTGTTAGGAGACTTTCATGTCGGGCGCGTACTGGAGCGGGAAACGGGACTCGAACCCGCAACCCTCAGCTTGGAAGGCTGATGCTCTAGCCAATTGAGCTATTCCCGCGCGCAGAATCCGTAGTCCCTACGGCCAAGGGACACGCCCCTGCCTCCTACAGCTATGCTTGCCGCGTTAAGTGGTGGTGGGGGGAGGATTTGAACCTCCGAAGGCTGACGCCGACAGATTTACAGTCTGTTCCCTTTGGCCACTCGGGAACCCCACCTTTTCACTGGAGCTGGCGATGGGACTTGAACCCGCAACCTGCTGATTACAAGTCAGCTGCTCTGCCATTGAGCTACGCCAGCACGTGAGCGGAGATACATACGTTCTCCGTTCGAAGTTTGCAAGCTTTTTTTGTCCGGATGGCGCCGGTTGGCTTGCCAACTTCCCCGCGTTCGGGGCGAACCATCTATTTTGAATTGCCTGTCCTTGTCAACATTTTTTGCCGCGCAAGCTCATTTTTTTTCGCCGCTCCCCACACTTTTCTTTGACTGCCCCTGAAAGAAGCCCTATCTGACCGCCCATGCAGCACAACGCAGCCCCCGCCTCCACGCTCCCCATCGGCCCGGACAAGCCCTGGCTGGCCCCGCTGGCCGGTTACTCCGACCTGCCCTTCCGCATGCTCTGCCGCCGGTACGGCGCGGCCTGCTGCGAGACCGAGATGGTCAGCGTGAAGGGCCTGCTCTACGGCGGCCAGGGCAGCCAGCGCCTGCTCACCTCCGCCACCGGGGACAGCCCCGTGGTGCTGCAGCTCTTCGGCTCCGAGCCGGACATCTTCGAGCGCGTCATGCCCGGCCTCCTCCAGCGCGGGTTCACGCACTTCGACCTGAACTGCGGCTGCTCCGTGCGCAAGGTGACCAAGAGCGGCAGCGGCTCGGCGCTCATGGCCAAGCCGGGCGTGCTGTGCGAGATCGTGCGGGTCATGGTCGCCGCCGCCGGGCCGGGCAACGTGGGCGTGAAACTGCGCCTGGGCCAGGACGCGGGCACCCACAACTATATGGAACTGGGCCAGCGCCTGGCCGACCTGGGCGTGGGCTGGCTGACCCTGCACCCGCGCACCGCCAGGCAGCTCTTCGGCGGCCAGGCCCACTGGGAGCATATCGCCGAACTGGCGCGCGCCGTGCCCGTGCCGGTCATCGCCAGCGGCGACCTGTTCACCGCCGAGGACGCGGCCCGCTGCCTGCGCGAGACCGGCTGCGCGGGCGTCATGTTCGCGCGCGGGGCGCTCATGGACCCCATGATCTTCGACCGCCTGAGGGACATCCTGGCCGGGCGCGAGCCCAGGCTCCGCACCGCCCAGGCCTTGGCCGAGGGGGCGATGGCCCACATCGCGCTCTCCCGCGAGTTGGACGGCACCGGCGGAGCCTTCCGCGCGCTGCGGGCCTTCCTGCCGCGCTACGCCAAGGGCTTCTCGGGCATCCGCGCCCTGCGCCAGCGGCTGCTCGAATGCCAGGACTGGGACGAGCTCCTGGCCCAGGCCGCCACCATCGCCACCCTGGAACCGCAGGAGCACGCCGAAGGTGCGACGCATTTTTCCGATCTGGCCCCGGATTGCGGCAGCTGAGAAGCGCTCCTCGCTTGTTGACTCGCGCCCCGCGTTGGGCCAAAATGATTATGATGATCGGACCGCGCCGCCCCCCATCGGCCCGGAAAAGGAGCTGACCAGACATGGAAGTGGTGCGCGCCCGGCTGGCCGGGTTCTGCATGGGAGTGGGCCTGGCCCTCAAGAAGCTGGACACCCTTGCCGGCGACGGCGACCCGCGCCCCACGTACATGCTCGGCCCCATCATCCACAACCCCCAGGTGCTGCAGCACTATGCCGGGCTGGGCGTACGCCTGGCCAAGGCCCCGGGCGAGCTGCCGGACGGCTGCCGGGTGGTCATCCGCGCCCACGGCATTCCCCGCCAGGACGAAGAAGCCCTGCGCCAGCGCGGCGTGGAGGTGGTGGACGCCACCTGCCCCAAGGTCAAGCGCGCCCAGCTGCTCATCCGCGAGCAGGCCGAATTCGGGCGCACCCTGCTGCTTTTCGGCGAGGACGACCACCCCGAGGTGCTCGGACTGTTAAGTTACGCCGGGGACGGGGCCATCGTCTTCGAGACCCCCGCGGAGCTGGCCGGGCGCGAGCTGGCCCCGGGCCAGGACTATTTCCTGGCCGCCCAGACCACCCAGGACCGGCAGGGCTTCGAGCAGATCCGCCGGGACCTGGCCGCGCGCCTGACCAACGAGGTGGGCGAGGTGGGCGAGGTGCCCGCGCTGGAGACCATCTGCGACGCTACGCGCCTGCGCCAGGACGAGGCCATCCGCCTGGCTGGCAAGGTGGACTGCGTGGTGGTGGCGGGCGGCAAGGCCAGCGGCAACACCCGCCGCCTGGCCCAGGTCATCGAGGCCCAGGGCACCCCGGCCATCCTGGTGGAAACCGCCGAGGACCTGGACCCCGCGGCGCTGAAGAAATTTTCCAGCGTGGGCTTAACCGCCGGAGCTTCCACGCCGAAAAGCATTATTGACGGCATAGAAGCGTACCTGCGCGCGCTCTAGCGCGCCCAAAATCGCCGCCCCCAAGCGAAACACGGAGCAGCCATGAGCCTGAACATGACCAACATCCTCCTTGAGGCCGGAACCAACGAACTTGAGATCGTGGAGTTCTACCTGGAGGAGGAGAACTCCGTCACCGGACCCGACGGCGAGACCTACAAGGGCTACTACGGCGTCAACGTGGCCAAGGTGCTGGAGATCATCCGGCTGCCCAAGATCACGGAGATGCCGCAGGTGTCGCACCCCTCGGTGCTGGGCGCGTTCAACCTGCGCGACCAGATCATCCCTCTCGTGGACCTGGGCGTGTGGCTCAAGAAGAAGCGCGGCCAGAAAGAGCCGCCCAAGGTCATCGTCTGCGAGTTCAACAACGTCACCACGGCGTTCCTGGTCTCCGGCGTCACGCGCATCCACCGCATCAGCTGGGAGGAGGTGGAAGCGCCCAACCGCTACATGTCCTCCCTGGCGTCGAACTCCATCACCGGCGTGGTGCGCCTTGAGGGCCGCATCATCTTCCTGCTGGACCTGGAGAAGATCGTGGCCGAGCTGAACCCGGAGTTGGGCATGCGCTTCGAGGAGAACGTGACCTGGGAGAGCGGCGTGCAGTACCGCGCGCTCATCGCCGACGACTCCACGCTCATCCGCGAGATGATCGGCGACCTGCTGCACAAGGCCAACTTCCTGGTGGAGAAGACCACCCATGGCGGCGAGTGCTGGGAGCGGCTGCAGCACATCAAGCAGATCGCCGAGGGCGAGGGCCGGCCCATCACGGACTACGTGCAGATCGTCATCAGCGACATCGAGATGCCGACCATGGACGGCCACAACCTGACCAAACGCATCAAGGACGACCCCATCCTGAAGGACCTGCCGGTGGTGCTGTTCTCCTCCATCATCACGGACAAGCTGCGCCACAAGGGCACGGCCGTGGGCGCGGACGACCAGATCAGCAAGCCGGAGATCACCCACGTGGCCAAGCGCGCCATCGACCTGATCCAGAGCCGCATCGCCGCCGCCAAGGGGTAGGCGAACAAGAAGGCAAAATGAAGCCGCCCGGCTCCCTACGTGGGGGCCGGGCGGCTTTCGCTTTCCTGGGGTCGCAAGCTACCCCTTCCAGCTCTGCAACTCCAGCACGTTGCCCTCGGGGTCGGTGGCGTAGCACCAGGTGACCTGCGCGCCCGTGGCCGTGGTGAGCGTCACCACCTCGCCCACCTGGCCGCCGCCGGAGGCGAGCACGGCCTGGAGCGCGGCGGGCACGTCGTCCACGCTGAAGGCGATGTGGCCGTAGCCCGGCCTGTTCACCGCCGTGGGCTGGCCCGGCAGCAGCTCGTCGTAGTTGAAAATCTCCAGCGTCGGGCCGGAGTCGCCCCAGCCGGGCAGGCGCAGGTGCATGCCCGTGAGATGCGCGCCGGTCAGGCCCGTGCCCGCGTCCAGCTGCGCGCCCCGGTAGTCGCGCTCCGGCGGCACCGGCACGCAGCCGAACACCCGCACGTAGAAGTCGGCCAGCGCACGCCAGTCGCGGGCCACGAGGTTGGTGTGCACGTATTTGGCGTTCAGGCTCATGGGGGGGTCTCCTCTTGCGTTCGTTGAGCCGGGCGCGCCTCAGTCCCCGGCATTCTCCAGCCGCGCGATCTGCCTGTCCTGCCAGCGGGCGAACAGCCCCAGAGCCGCCAGCCCGCCGATGAGCGCGAGAAACATGTCCGACTGCGTGTCCCAGGGGTCGCCCTGGGTGCCCAGAAATTCGTCCGCGCCCTGGCCCAGCGCCAGCGCCGCCCCCCACTCCACCAGCTCGTACGCGGCGCTTACGGCCAGCACCACGCACAGCGCCAGGAAGGCCAGCATGCCCCGGCCCCGCACGTATCCGCCGCGCGACAGCACCTCCCGCGCGGCCAGGGCGGGCACCAGCCCCTGCATGAAGTGGCCGATCTTGTCGTAGGGGTTGCGGGTCAGTCCCAGGGCCTCGGCGATGTGGAAGCCCAGCGGCACGCGGGCGTAGGTGTAGGCTCCGCCCACGATAAGCACCACGGCGTGCAGGAAGATGAGCGCGTACAGCAGCGGGGTGAGCGGGAAGCGCTGGCGCGTGGCCCAGAGCACCGGCAGCGCCAGCAGCACCGGGGCCACCTCCATGAGCCAGGTGGCGCGGTCGTAGGGCTGGAGCCCGGACACGGCCAGCAGCGCCAGCAGCACCGCGGTCATGGCCGCCAGGCCCAGGCGAGTCTGCGCCGGGTGCTCCATGCGCGCGCCTCCTAGCAAATCCTCGGCAACTGCTCCCCTTCCAGCATGCCCAGCAGCCGCTTGCCGCCCAGGCCGGTCCTCAGCACCACGCGGCCCGCAGCGCCGGGCTTCTCCACCGGGGCCACGGTGCCGATGCGCTTGGCGTCCCGGCCCAGCGGGTCGGCGCGCAGGATGGCGAGCGCCTCTTCCGCCTGCGCCTCCGGCAGGATGCACAGGAACTTGCCCTCGTTGGCCAGGTACAGCGGGTCCAGCCCCAGGAAGGAGCAGCCGCCGCGCACCTCGGGCCGCACGGGGATGGCCCCCTCCTCGATCTCGCAGGTGACGGACGAGGACAGGGCGATCTCGTTCAGCGTGGTGGCCAGGCCGCCGCGCGTGGGGTCGCGCAGCACGTGCACGTCCGGCAGGCCGCGCAAAAGCTTCACGATGACGTGGTTCAGGCTCGCGCAGTCGGACACGATGGGCGTGTCGAAGCTGAGTCCCTGGCGCGTGGACAGGATGGCCAGGCCGTGGTCGCCCACGGTGCCGCTGATGAGAATGGCGTCGCCCGGGGCCGCGCGGTCGCCGCTCGGGGCCGGGTCCACGATGATCTCGCCGATGCCCGTGGTGTTGATGAAGATCTTGTCGGCAGCACCCTTCGGGACGACTTTCGTGTCGCCGGTGACGATGAACACCCCGGCCTCGCGCGCGGCCTTGCCCATGGATTCCACGATGGCGGTGAGCTCGCTCATGGGCAGGCCTTCCTCGATGAGGAAGCCGCAGGTGAGGTATTTGGGCACCGCGCCCATCATGGCCACGTCGTTCACCGTGCCGTGCACGGCCAGCGCGCCGATGTCTCCGCCCGGGAAAAAGGGCGGGTCCACGGTGAAGGTGTCGGTGCTGACCGAGATGCGCCCGGCCACGTTGAGCACCGCGCCGTCGTTGGTGCGCCGCAGTTCCGGGTTGTCGAAGGCGCGCATGAACAGCTCGCCGATGAGCCTCTGGGAGGCTTTGCCGCCGCTGCCGTAGTCGAGAAGAACCTTGTCGCTCACGTGATTAGTCCACCTGGTACTTGAAGTAGGCCGCGCAGGAACCCTCGGTGGAGACCATGCACGGACCCACGGGTTTGGCGGGGGTGCAGGCCTTGCCGAACAGCGGGCAGAGGTTGGGAGAGAGCTTGCCCTTGAGCACGTCGCCGCACTTGCAGCCGGGCAGCGGCGGGCATTCCGTGATCTCGATGCCGAACTGGCGCTTGGCGTCGTAGGCGGCGTAGGCGTCCGCCAGCTCCAGGCCGGAGCCCGGGATGTTGCCGATGCCGCGCCACAGCGCGTCGGAGGTCTTGAACACTTCGGCCAGCATGGCGCGGGCCTTGGGGTTGCCCTCGTCGCGCACCACGCGGCGGTACAGGTTGGCCACCTCGGCCCGTCCGTCGCGCTTGCACTCGGCCAGGAACAGCAGCGCCTGCAGGATGTCCAGCGGCTCGAACCCGGCGATGGCCGCGCACTTGCCGTACCTGGTGGCCACGGGCAGGTAGGGCGTGAGGCCGATGATGGCCGAAACGTGGCCGGGCATGATGAAGGCGTCGATGTCCGTCTCCGGGTCGGCCAGCAGGGCGTCCAGCGCCGGGGGCACGATCTTGTGGAAGGACAGCACCCGGAAATTGGTCAGCCCCTGGGCCTTGGCCATGTGCAGGGTGGCGGCCACGCCGGGGGCCGTGGTCTCGAAGCCCACGCCCAGGAACACCACGGTGCTGTCCGGGTTCTCGGCGGCGATCTTGAGGGCGTCGGGCGGGGAATAGACCACGCTGACCCGCGCGCCGTCGGCCTGGGCGGCCTTGAGGGTGCGACTCTTGCTGCCGGGCACGCGCATCAGGTCGCCGAAGGTGGCGATGATGACGCCGGGCTTCTCGGCCAGGTCGAGGAAGGCGTTGACCTCGGACTCGTGGGTGACGCACACCGGGCAGCCCGGGCCGGAGAGGTGCACGATTTCCCCCGGCAGAATGGTGCGCAGGCCGCTGCGGAAGATGGCCACGGTGTGCGTGCCGCAGACCTCCATGAAGCGCAGGGGCTTGCCGCCCAGCGCGTCCTGCAGGCGCGAAAGAACGGAGCGGCACAGGGCCGGGTCGTGGAACTGGTCGAGGATGTCGAGCGTCACGGGCTCCCCCTGAAGGCGGATTGCGGGGCGCACCGCAGGGTTGCGGGGCCTCGCGGCATTCGGGGGACATACACCGTCACGCGCCCCGAGTCCATGCCCGCGCGCGGATGTGTTCGTGCCACCGGGGGGTTACGCAGCCCCCCGGCCCTGTTCGCATCAGTCCTGCTGCGCGCCCGGATAGTACAGCAGGTCGATGTCCGGCGGGGTGAGCCCGAACTCGCCCAGCATGCCGTGCATCTGGCCCCGGTGGTGGGTCTGGTGGTTCAGGAAGTGGGCCACGCACAGGCTCACGGGCAGTACGCGCGGCGTGCCCTCAAGGGTGCGGAAGCTCAAGTCCTCGTCCAGGCGCTCCGGGGTCAGGCCCTCCACGAAGGCCACATTGACCTCGTCCTGGGCCTGGCGCGCGGCCCACAGCGCCGGGAAATCGGCGAGCACGACCTGCGAGACGCTGGTGAGCGGGGCTCCCTGGCCGGTGAGGCGGCAGAGCCACAGGCGGTCGGCCAGCAGGGCGTGGTTGGCTATGCCCTGGATGCTGCCGAAATTGGCCGTGGTGGCGCGGGTCCATTGGGTGGGGGTGAGCTTGGCGAGTTCGGCGTAGAGCACGCCGTTGGCCCAGCGGCTGGCGCGGGCCTGGATGCGGAGCAGACGGGCGAGGTCGGGCATGGGGAAATGCTCCTCTCTGTTGCATGCGCAAGGGCGTTCGCGGGGGACTGTTCACCTTGGACTGGCGCGAACGGAAAGGGGGGCGGGAGGCGCGCCACCCGCCCCCCCTGGCGTCTGGTCGGTGCGCGAGTATTACACGCAGCCGGTGGGCTTGGGCAGGCCGGCCATCTTGCAGGCGCCCTTGCCGGGGCCGGAGGGGAACAGCTCGTAGATTTCCTTGAGCTTGTAGCCGGTCACCTTGGACAGGATGCGCACCATGGGGGCGATGCCGTTCTTCTTGTAGTAGTCCT
>JAEXRD010000013.1 GCA_023438245.1 Pseudomonadota bacterium
GCACATTTCTGCGCCGTTCACGCGCGGATTTTCGCCGTTCACCTAAAAACGGATGCGCCCCCCTTGCGCACATGCCACTTGCTCCTCACGGACGCGAGCCACCATTCCTCCTCGCGCCGCCCGACCAGAGACGGTCGGACACGACGCAACGCAACCGGATCGGCCACACAAAAACCAGGCAGGAGCAGGGCAATGAGCGAAGAGATCAAGATCGACAGCTTGCAGCAGGAAGGCCGCACCTTCGACCCGCCCAAGACGGTGCAGAAGGACGCCTACGTCAAAAGCATGGCCGAGTACGAGGCCCTGTACAAGCGGGCAGACGAGGACCCCGAGGGCTACTGGGGCGACCGCGCCCGCGAGCTCATCACCTGGGACAAGCCCTTCACCAAGGTGCTCGAAGCCGACATGACCACCCCGGACATCAAGTGGTTCCTGGGAGGCAAGCTCAACGTCTCGGCCAACTGCCTGGACCGCCACCTCACCGACGGACGGCGCAACAAGGCCGCCATCATCTGGCAGGGCGAGCCCGAGGACGACGTCAAGGTCTACACCTACCAGATGCTGCACACCGAGGTCTGCCGCTGCGCCAACATGCTGCGCAAGCTGGGCGTGGGCCGCGGCGCCCGCGTGGCCCTGTACCTGCCCATGATTCCGGAGCTGGCCATCGCCATGCTGGCCTGCACGCGCATCGGCGCCACCCACTCCATCGTCTTCGCGGGCTTCTCCGCCGTCAGCCTGCAGAACCGCATCGACGACTGCCAGGCCAAGGTGCTCATCACCTCCGACGCGGTGCTGCGCGGCGGCCGGGCCATCCCGCTCAAGGGCAACGTGGACGAGGCCCTCAAGACCTGCCCCAGCGTGGAGCAGGTCATCGTGGTCAAGCGCGCGGGCAACGAGATCCGCATGGTGGAAGGCCGCGACCAGTGGTGGCACGACGCCATGGCCGACGAGAGCCTGGCCGGTCCCTGCCCCTACGAGCACATGGACGCCGAGGACCCGCTGTTCATCCTGTACACCTCCGGCTCCACGGGCAAGCCCAAGGGCGTGGTGCACACCACCGGCGGCTACCTGACCTACGCCGCGCACACAACCCAGCTGGTGTTCGACGTGAAGGACGACGACGTCTACATGTGCACCGCCGACGTCGGCTGGATCACCGGCCACAGCTACATCGTGTACGGCCCGCTGGCCCTGGGCGCCACGTCCATCATGTTCGAGGGCGTGCCCAGCTACCCCAAGCCGGACCGCTTCTGGAAAATCGTGGCCAAGTTCAAGGCCAACATCTTCTACACCGCGCCCACGGCCATCCGCGCGCTGATGCGCGAGGGCACCGACTGGCCCAAGAAGCACGACCTGTCGAGCCTGCGCATCCTGGGCAGCGTGGGCGAGCCCATCAATCCCGAAGCCTGGATGTGGTACTACGAGAACGTCGGCGGCAGCCGCACGCCCATTGTGGACACCTGGTGGCAGACCGAGACCGGCGGCATCATGATCTCCGCCCTGCCCGGGGCCACCCCGCTCAAGCCCGGCAGCGCCACCCGGCCCCTGCCCGGAATCGCCGCCGCCATCGTCAAGGCCGACGGCACCGACGCCGGTGCCGACGAGGGCGGCCACCTGGTCATCAAGAAGCCCTGGCCCGGCATGCTGCGCGGCGTTTTCGGCGACCCGGAGCGCTACCGCAAGACCTACTTTGACAGATTCCCGGGAATGTATGAGGCCGGTGACGGCGCGAGGGTGGACAAAGATGGGTATTTCTGGATAATGGGGCGACTGGATGACGTCATCAACGTCTCCGGCCACCGCCTGGGCACCGCCGAGATCGAATCGGCGCTGGTTTCCCACCCCAGCGTGGCCGAGGCCGCGGTGGTGGGCATGCCGCACCACATCAAGGGCCAGGGCATCTACGCCTACGTGACCCTGAAGAGCGGCATCGAGGAGTCCGACGAGCTGCGCAAGGTCCTGGTGGGCCACGTGCGCAAGGAGATCGGCCCCATCGCCACGCCGGAGGTCATCCAGTTCGCCGACGGGTTGCCGAAGACCCGCTCGGGCAAGATCATGCGGCGCATCCTTCGCAAGATCGCCGCCGGACAGATCGAAGACTTCGGCGACACCTCCACGCTGGCCGATCCGACCGTGATCACCAGCCTGGTGGAAGGAAAGAAGGACCTCCTGGGCCAGTAGCGCCGGCCTGGGAATCATCCGGGGTTGCGGGGGCGGATCGGCCGCCCCCGCTTTTTTTTGGTCTTGTGCCCGCCAGCGCCGGGCGCGCCGGTGTGAGCCTCGGCCCTAGGTCCGCTCCCAGCGCGCGAACAGCGAGCGCGGCAGCAGCCGGGCCTGGGCCCCGGGCGCGGTGTGCGGCACGGCCAGCTCGCCCACGAGGGTTGCGCCCGGCAGCCCGCGCAGGGTGTCGTCCAGCAGGTTGCCCAGCATCAGCGCGCTGGCCTCGATGTTGTACATCGTCAGGAGCAGCAGCTCGGCGTCCGGGGCCAGCAGCTCGCGGATGTCCAGGAGCAGGTCGCGGATCATGCCCTCCACCTTCCAGACCTCGCGGTTGGGGCCGCGGCCGAATGACGGCGGGTCGAGCAGGATGGCCTGGTAGGTGTTGCCGCGCCGTTTCTCGCGCGCAACGAACTTGGCCACGTCGTCCAGCAGGAAGCGCACGGGGTTGCCGGAGAGGCCCGACAATGCCTGGTTGCGCTTGGCCCAGGCGATGGCCGGGCGGCTGGCGTCCACGTGGGTGGCGGCGAAGCCGCTGGCCTGGGCGGCCAGGCTGGCCGCGCCGGTGTAGCCGAAAAGATTGAGCAGCCTGGGCTGCGGGCCGCCGGGATTGCGGGCCTTGTGGCGCGCGGCCACGTCGGCCAGCAGTCGCCAGTGCGGGGCCTGCTCCGGGAACAGCCCGATGTGGCGCGAGGTCTCGGACACGCGGGCTTCCAACGTCACGGCCCTGCCGTTCGGCAGCTCCAGCTTCAGCGGCCAGGCGGGCGGCAACTTGGGGCTGATGGTCAGCCGCCCTTCTTCGTCCTGGCTGGCGTGCGCCTTCTTCCACTCGGATTCCTGCAGCACGGGGTTCCACCAGGCCTTGGGCTCGTGCCGCACAATGCGCCACGCGCCGAAGCGCTCCAGCTTGCGGCTGTTGCCGGAGTCGATGAGTTCGTACTCCGGCCACTCGGGGGTGAGGACGGGGATGGTAAGTGTCACGGGCGGTCCTCTACGCCGGGAAGTCCGACTCGTCAAACCACGTGCCCGCCACGTGCGCGCTCTCGCCGGGGCGGTAGTCCGGCTGGTCGCCGCCGCCGTGGTGGTAGGCGCAGAAGAACCTGCCGGGCTGCTTCCGCTTCCCCTTGCCGTCCGCAGGGAGCTCCACCCAGCCGGAGTAGCCGAAGTCCGCCGGGCTGGCCTGGCGGTCGTTCTGCAGTTCCAGCACCCGGCTGTTGACCCAGGCGTCTGGCCAGGCGTCGGCCGCGCCGCCCCGGCCCCCGGAATGCTTCCAGGTCCAGGCGTAGTCGCGCCCCATTCGGGGTTCATGGGTGGTCAGCGAGAGCTTGCGCCACAGCACCTCGCAGGCGTTGTCCTGCTTGCGGGCCACGGTTCCGGCCAGGATGGGCCGGGTGTCGCCGCTCATCCTGTCCGCCGGGTAGTCGCCCTTGTGCTGGCCGTCCACAAACAGGCGCAGCAGGCCCGGCTCGTAGTCCACGCGGATGGTGTGGAACCGGCCCGGCTCCAGGGCTACGGGCAGCGCGGCCCGGCCCTGGGCGTCCACGTCGCAGTCGGGCACGATGCAGTCCGGGTAGAGCTTCCACCACTGGCCCAGGTGCAGCCCGCAGCCGCTCAGCTGCGACTGGCGCACCAGCACCTCGGCCTCCAGGCTGGCGGTGGCGAACTCGGGGTCGGTGATGGGCCGGAGGGCGTAGCGCACGGCCCCGTCCAGCCCGCCGGGGCTTTCGACCAGCAGCCCGTCCTTGGTGGAGCGCGGGTTGCCCTTCCCCGTGTGCATTCGGGGGTGCAGGCCGTGCACCTGGAAATCCAGCTCCGTCAGCTCCTGCAGCGTGCCCAGCCAGGCCTTGGTGCCGGGGTCCGGGCCCACGTCGCGGTAGGTCACCAGCAGCTTGCCGGAGCGCGTCCAGCCCAGGGTGGGCCTATGCCCGATGAGCGGGGTGGGCCGGGGCGCGCCCCAGGTGGCCCCGCCGTCCTGGCTGATGCAAAAATACATGGGCTCGCCCACGAAGCTGTTCTCGCGCATCAGCGCCAAGAGGCGGGGCGGAGCACCAGGAGGGGCGTCCGGTAGCGCGGGCAGGCGGATCACCGAGGCCTCGCAGAGCACCAGGCACTTCTCGTAGGCGATGGGGCTGTAGGCCTGCCAGGTTCTGCCCCGGTTGGCGGAGAGGTAGCCCATCTGCTCGGTGGGGGCCTGCCGGATCTTGGGCTGGGGCTGGCTGCCGCGGTGGCCGTGGCCGGTGGTGAACCAGACCTCGGGGGAGAGCTCCAGGATGCGGTCCTGCAGGCCGTGGCCCAGGCCCCCGCCGGTCTGGCTGGCCCAGGTCGCGCCCTCGTCGGCGCTCAGGTAGAGGATCGGCCCGGCATCGTCCACCAGAGCCAGCACCCCGCCCTCCCCTTCGCCCCCGGGCATGCGGGAGAGGCGCGGGCAGTGGCTCTCGGTGGCGTTCAAGATGCGCGCCGGGCCCCAGGTTTTGCCGCCGTCGGCGCTTTTGCGCAGGAGCAGCCTGCGCCGCGTGCCCACGTGGCGGTCGAACTCGTTGTAGGCGCAGAGGATGTGGCCCTGCGCGGTGAGGCACACGTCCGGAAAGCACAGGTAGTGCCCCGGGCGGCGGTCGATGGCCACGTGCCGCTCGGGTTTGCTCGTCAGGCTCGGCATGGCCTCATCCCCTCCTGTTGGAGATGGTTGCGGACGGTTGCGGAGAACAGCCGGACCTTGATCGCCAACGGTTCCCGGCTAGTCCTTCTCGCGCTCGTCGATAACCCGCTTGGTCTTGGCGAAGCTGCGCGGCAGCGTGCCGGGAGCCAGCACCTCCACCTTCACGGTGACCAGGATCTGGTTCTTGATGTCCTCGATGACCGCGCGGGCCAGGGCCTCGTTCTCGGCCTCCGGGGTCTCGGCCCGGCGCTCCACGCGCACCACCATGTGGTCCAGGCCTTCCGCGCGGGAGAGCGCGATCTGGTACTCGGACAGCAGCCTGGGGTGGCGCTCCAGCACGGCGGCCACCTGGCCGGGGTAGATGTTCACGCCGCGGAAGATGATCATGTCGTCGCTGCGGCCCTGGATGCGCTCGTGCCGGGGCATGGTGCAGCCGCAGGGGCAGTCGCCGGGGATCAGCCGCGTCAGGTCGCGGGTGCGGTAGCGGATGAGCGGCGAGGCCTCTTTTCTCAGCGTCGTCACCACCATCTCGCCCAGCTCGCCGGGGGCGGCGGGCTTGAGGGTCACGGGGTCGATGATCTCCAGGATGTACAGGTCGCCCCAGTAGTGGATGCCCTGATGCGCCTCGCATTCCAGGCCCGCGCCGGGGCCGTACAGCTCGGTCATGCCGGTGATGTCGAAGCTGTGCTCCAGGCCGAGGGCCTCCTCGAAGCGCCTGCGCATCTTGGCGCTGTGGGCCTCGGCCCCGAAGATGGAGCGCTTGAGCTTGAGCTTGTCGCGCAGGTTCTGCTTCTCCACCTCCTCGCCCAGCAGCAGGGCCATGGAGGCGGTGCTGCACAGGCAGGTGGTGCCCAGGTCGGTGAGCATCTGCAGCTGGATGTCCAGCATGCCCGGGCCCACCGGCAGGGCCATGGCGCCGAAGCGCTCGCAGCCGAGCTGGAAGCCCGCCCCGGCGGTCCACAGGCCGTAGCCCACGCAGATCTGCACGCGGTCCATGGTGGTCAGCCCGGCCAGCTCGTAGCAGCGGGCGAACATGTTGGCCCAGTCGTCGATGTCCTTTTGCGTGTAGGCCAAAATCTTGCGCTTTCCGGTGGTTCCGCTGGAGCCGTGGATGCGCACCACTTTGCTCTCGTCCACGGACAAGAGCGGCAGGGGGTAGCCGTCCTGCAGGTCGTAGGCCGTGGTGAAGGGCAGCCGGGTCAGGTCGTCCAGGCTCTTCACGTCGCCGGGCTGCACGCCGACCTCCTTCAGCCGCTGGCGGTAGAAGGGGCTGTTCTCGTAGGCGTGGCGCACGGTCCACTGCAGGCCTTCGAGCTGGATCTTGGCCATCTTGTCGGCGCTCATGGACGGGATGAAGCGGGCGGACTGGGACATGGGCGTGGGTCTCCTTGCGCGGATGTGTGCGGCGCTTGCCGGGCGGGCCGCCCTGGGGTAGCCTTGGGCGCCGGCGTGCGGGCGTACGCTTGCGGCACCATGCCGCAATACCGCGCTTTGTTCAAGACGCGCCGCCACACGTTGCAGACCGGAGGTTCGCCCCGCCCATGGACACCACGCCGCTTGCTGTACTGCCCTGGCTGGCCGGGCTGGCCGGGCTCATCCTGGGCAGCTTCGCCACCTGCGCGGGCCACCGGCTGGCCACGGGCGGCAGCGTGACCAGCCCGGCGCGCTCCCAGTGCCCCGCCTGCGCCCAAACCATCGCCTGGCACGACAACATACCGCTTTTGGGCTGGCTGCTGCAGCGGGGCCGCTGCCGCATGTGCGGCCAGGCCATTTCCGCGCGCTACCCGCTCTCCGAACTGGCCCTGGGCCTGTACTGCGCCGCCGCCGCGCTGCTGTTCGGCCCCGGGGCGCACCTGGCCGTGGCCATGGGCTTCGGCACGCTGCTGCTCACGCTGGCCCTGGTGGACGCCCAGAGCTACCTGCTGCCCGACAGGCTGACCCTGCCCGGCGCGGCCCTGGCCCTGCTCTGCTCCGGCCTGCTGCCGCCGCTGCACACCCTGGGCATCGGCTGGGCCCAGGCGGGCTGGGGCATGCTGGCTGGCGGCGGCGGGCTGTGGGCGCTGGCCGAGCTGTACCGGCGCATCCGGGGCATGGAGGGCCTGGGCCTGGGCGACGCCAAGCTCATGCTGCTGACAGGCGCGCTGCTGGGGCCCGTGGCCGTGGGCCTGGCGCTGTTCTGGGGCGCGGCGCTGTCGCTGCCCTTCGCCCTGGCCGCCGCCCGACGCGAGGAGGCCGCGGAGGCCGACGACGAGCTGCTGGGCGGCACGGGCCTGCGCGCGGCCATCCCCTTCGGCCCGTTCCTCTGCGCCGGATCGGCCCTGTACCTGCTCTTCGGGCCGCAGGCCATCCGCTGGTGGCTGGGCTAACGGTCCGCACGCGAAGGACTCCCTATACTTTACCGGACCACTTGACATTTATACGTAGTCCTGGTGTATGGGCACTGCGGTCTGGCATCCCGTCCCTTCCCTCCCTTCACCCTGCTCCAGTTCCGACCGGACCAACGTTGCACCGCGCGTGTTCCTGCATGCGCGCACTCCAAACCGGCCCCGGCCAAAGCCGGACATGTTCCGCCTGGCCGTGGCCCAGCCCGCGGTCGCGCTTTCCCGCCGCCTGCGGACATGTGCAACGGAGCAAACCATGGCCATCACCGCCTGGACCGCGGAAACCATCTCCACCAAGCAGACCATTCCCGCCAGCAGCGGCGGCCATAGCCCGCGCTACGACAACGACGTGCGCGGCTTCCTGGAGGAGAAGGCCGGGAACCTGCTGCTGCTCACCGAAGACCCGCTGTTCATCAAGACGGTGCGCGCGGGCGTCATGCGCGCCCTGCAGATCAAGCGCGACTGCGTGAGCGCCTACCGTGACGCCGAGTCTGCGCTGGCCAGCCTGCGCGCCATGACCCGGGCCGGGGTGCCGGTGCTGACGCTGGCCGACAGGCTCATCGCGGGCAAGCCAACAACGGAGTTCCTGCGCACCGCGCACCAGCAGTACCCCACGCTCAAGCTCATCGTGCTGACCTACGAGACCACCAAGGAGTCCCTGTCCCTGCTCTTCGAGATCGGCGTGGACCACATCATCACCAAGCCCGTGAGCGTGGACACGCTCATCGAGAAGATGGCCGGGGTCATCACCCCGCAGACCAGGATCAGCCAGCTGGTGCAGGACGCCCGCATCCACCTGGAGCAGGGCCAGTTCGACAAGGTCTTCCAGGTCTGCGACGCCATCCAGTCGCTCAAGAGCCAGAGCGCGATTGCGCTGATGCTGCGCGGCGAGGCCTTCCTGCGCAACGGCAACACCACCGACGCCCTGGAGGAGTTCGAAAAGGCGCACCAGGCCGCGCCCCTGTTCCTGGAGCCGCTCAAGAAGCTGGTGGAGACCCACCGCGACCGCAACGAGGAGCAGTACCTGTTCTACATGCTGCGGCTGGACAACATCAGCCCGCTCAACGTGGAGCGCAAGTGCGAGATCGGCAAGTGCTACGTGCGCCGCCTGGAGATGGACCACGCCAAGGAGTTCTTCGACAAGGCCATCGAGTACGCCCAGGAGGAGGCCAAGCGCTACTTCTGCGCCATCATCGCCGACATCGCCCAGGCCACGCTGGACGCCGCGCCCGAGCTCTCGGAGAAGTACTTCGCCCAGTATTTCGATGTGAAGGGCGACGACCTTTCCAAGGACGACATGGTGGCCTTCAACAGCTTCGGCATCGCGCTGCGCAGGCAGGGCAAGTGGCGCGAGGCCATCAAGAACTACGAGCTGGCGCTCAAGGTCGACCCCAAGGACCTGCGGATCATGTACAACCACGCCCTGGCCCACGCCGATGGCGAGCAGCACCGCAAGGCCGTTGAGATCTTCGAGTCCATCATCGCCAAGGATCCGGAATTCCACAAGAAGGGCGCGGTAATCTGCTTCAACATCGCCAACTCGTACCATGCCCTGAACAACAAGGCCGAGGCCCGGCGCTACCTCGAGCAGGCCCTGGCCATCGATCCCGCGCACGCCTCCTCGCGCAAGCTCATGGCCAAGCTGAAGTAGCCGGGCCGGCAGGCTCCATGCCCAGCGGTCCGATATCGTTGTCATTCCTTTTCTCCGTGCAAGGGGTAGGCATGCGCAATCAGCGGAATCCCCTGTTATTCCAGCGCATCCGGTTGACACGACTACGAAGTTGTGCTCAAGTCGCGGTGCGGGCTGAAATGCGCGTGCGCTCCCTTTTTCCTGAAGGGCTGCGCAGGCGCGGCGGCACCGCCCCGGAGCAAGGATGACGATGATTTCCGGCATGACCACGGCGCGCTGCGGCCAGGCGTGGACGGTGCGGCCATGGCCGTAACCCCCTGGCTCGGCCAGAGCATCAGCATTGCGCCCAAGAAGGGCGCCAGCGCCGCGCCCACGCGCAATCCGCGTTACGACGCGGACGTGCGCGGCTTTCTGGAGATCAAGAACGGCAACATCCTGGTGCTTTCCGAGGACGCCACGTTCATCAAGACCGTGCGCGCGGGTGTGCTGCGCGCCCTGCAGGTCAAGCGCGACTGCGTGGGCTCGTTCCGCGACCCCGAGCTGGCGCTCAACGCCCTGCGCGGCCTGATGCGCGCAGGCACGCCCATCATCGTCCTGGCCGACAGGCTCATCATGGGCAAGCCCTGCACCGAGTTCATCCGCATGGCCCGCTACCAGTTCCCCTCGCTCAAGCTCATCGTGGTGACCTACGACACCACGCGCGAGGCCCTGGCCCTGCTGTTCGAGTACGGCGTGGACCACATCGTCACCAAGCCGGTGAGCGTGGACACCCTCATCGAGAAAATGGCCATCATCATCGAGCCGCAGACCAAGTTCAACCGCCTGGTGCAGGATGCGCGCCTGCACCTGGAGAAAGGCAGCTTCGACAAGGTGCTGCACGTCTGCAACGCCATCGACAGCCAGCGCGGCGCCAATGCCGTGACGCACATGCTGCGCGGCGAGGCCCTGCAGCGCAACGGCGAGTCCGACGAGGCCCTGGCCGAGTTCGAGAAGGCCCACCAGACCGCGCCGCAGTACCTGGAGCCGCTCAAGAAGCTGGTGGACGCCCACCGGGGCTCGGACTCCGAGCGCCTGCTGGAGTACATGCTCCGGCTGGACAACATCAGCCCGCTGAACGTGGAGCGCAAGGCCGAGATCGGCAAGCAGCTGGTGCTCAAGAACGAAGTGGACGCGGCCCGGGACTATTTCGACAAGGCCGTACAGTACGCCCAGGAGGAGGCCAAGCGCATCCTCTGCGCCGTGCTCAACGACATCGCCCAGGCCACGCTGGACACCGCGCCCGACCTCTCGGAGAAGTACTTCACCGAGTACTTCAACCAGAAGGGCGACGACCTGACCGTCGAGGACATGGTGGCCTTCAACAGCTTCGGCATCGCGCTGCGCAAGCAGGGCAAGTGGCAGCAGGCCATCAAGAACTACGAGCTGGCGCTGAAGGTTGACCCGAACGACCTGCGCATCATGTACAACTACGCCCTGGCCCACGCCGACGGCGAGCAGCACGCCAAGGCCAGCGAGCTCTACGAGATGGTGCTGCGCCGCGACCCCGCCTTCCACAAGCAGGGCGCGGTGATCTGCTTCAACATCGCCAACTCCTACTTCGCGCTGAACAACATGCGCGAGGCCCGGCGCTTCCTCTCCGAGGCGCTGACCATGGACCCCGGCCACGCCTCCTCGCTCAAGCTTATGAGCCGCATCAAATAGCCAGCAGCCCCTGCCCGGCGCCCCCCGCCGCTATCCCGCGCTCTCGAAGTCCCGCGAATCCAGCAGGATGGTCACCGGACCCCAGTTGGTGAAGGTGAGGTTCATCTCCGCGCCGAACCGGCCCGTGGCGAAGCGCAGGCCCTCCCGCTCGCAGGCCGTGTCCAGATCCGCAACAAGCTTGTTGTAGAGCGCCAGGGCGATGTCCGGCGCGGCCGCGTCGGTGAAGCTGGGGCGCCGCCCCCGGCGGGTGTCGGCGTAGAGCGTGAACTGCGACACCAGGAGCAATCCGGCCTCCTGGCCGCCCTCCGGCGCGTTTGCCGCCAGGTCGCGCAGGCTCAGGTTCAGCTTGCCTTCGGCGTCGGGAAATATGCGCAGGTCCAGCAGCTTCTCGCACAGGGCGCGCCAGACCTTGCCGCCGGGCAGCTCCGGACCGTCGCCCTTGCCGAACCCGGCCAGCACCAGCAGCCCCTGGCCGATCTGGCCCACGGCTTCAACACCGGTCGGACCGTCGATGTCCACCCGGGCCTGGCTGACGCGCTGCAGCAGCAGGCGCACCGGCTATTCCTCCAGGTAGGTGGCGCGGCTGGTGCCCTTCTCGGACACGCTGACGCTCTTCATCCGCGCGTGGGGAGTCAGCTCCGCCAGGCGGTTGGCCAGCTCGCGGTAGATGTGCCGGGCGATGTTCTCGCTCGACGGGTTGCGCTCCGTGAAGGCGGGCAGGTCGTTGAGGTGGGCGTGGTCCAGGGCTTCCAGCACCTCGCGGGTCAGCCGCTTGAGGTCGCCGAAGTCCACCAGGATCTCCACGGCCGGGTCCAGCCGGGTGCCCTCCACCTCAACGGTGACGCCGAAATTGTGGCCGTGCAGGTGCTCGCACTTGCCGTTGTAGTTGCGCAGCTGGTGCGAGGCGCAGAACGCCTCGTCGATGGTGAGCCGCCATTTGCCGTCCATGATGTCCTCCCTTGCGTGTGCCTGGGAAGTATTGGGCCGGGGGGCGGCTTGTCAACCCGGAGGGGCAGGGCTGGCCGAAAACGCTTGCCGAACCTGCCCGCCGTTCACCTCCCGCCTGCCCCCGTTCCCCGTTTTCCCGTTGCTCCTTGCCACGCCAAGGGCCATGACGGCCTCATGGACGCCCAGGCTTTCCACGCGCACCAATCCGCCCCGGAACTGCTGCTCTCCACGGGCTGCCTGTTCCATCTGCCGCTGCCGCTCATCGCCTCGGTGGGCGCGCGCGCGGGCTTCAGCGGCCTGGATCTGGTCATGGGCTCGCCACGGATCGCCCCCGGGCCGGAGGTGGACGCGGCAAACGCCATCCTGCCCGTGCGCGTGGTGCATGCGCCCTTCCGCAACTGGTCGGCCTGGGGCGGCCCGCTGGGGGCCTGGAAGGCCGCTGCGGAGCTGGCGGCGCAGCTGGGCCGGGGAGCGCCCGTGCACGTCACGCTGCACCCTCCCGCCTCATCCGGCGCCGGGCTGCGCGACGCCATGCAGACGCGCTGGTTCTCCCGCGCCGTGGACCTGCCCCGGCTGCTGGACGCTCCGGACAACGTGTCTTTTTCGTTGGAAAACCTGCCCTGGGCAGGCAGCGGCGGGCTGTTCGCCAGGGACGAGCTCTCCGCTCTGGTGCGCGAGTGCCAGGACAAGGCCCTGGGCCTGACCCTGGACTGCTGCCACCTGGGCATTTCTGGCCGGGACATCGTGGCGGGGCTGGAACGCGTGCCCCTCGACCTCATCCGCCACGTGCACTTTTCCGACGCCGACCGCCACACCGAGCACCTGCGGCCCGGCCAGGGCCTGCTGCCAGTGGGGCCGTTCCTGCGCAGGCTGGGAGGCTCCGGCTACACCGGGACCATCTCGCTGGAGCTGGCCCCCTGCCACCTGCCGGACATCGACCCCCTGGACATCGAAGACGGCCGCGACGAGGCGCTCATCACGGCCCTTTCCGTCATGCGCCAGGGAATGCGCGAGGCCCTGGACGGCAGCCCACCCCCGGCCTGGGCCGGAGATCCGGGCGGCGCGCGCCAGGGCCACATCGCTGCGGCGGCGTTCTAGCCGCGGGGCCTACTTGTCGGCGGGCTTCAGGCAGTCCTCGGTGGACAGCTCCTGCCCCGTGCTTTCCACCACCGCGCGCCAGTAGTCGCTGTCGATGTTGAGCTTCTTGCGCTTCATGGTCACCAGCTCCAGCGGCACGTGCACGTAGCGCGACTGCAGCCTGCTCACCACCATGCCGGTCTTGCCGTTCATGGCCGCGTGCACCGCATGCTGGCCCAGGAACCCGCAGTATACGCGGTCCTGCGAGTTGGCGGGCACGGAGCGGATGATGTAGCTGGGGTCGATGAACTTGATGGTGGCCTCCATGCCCTTGTCGCGGAAGTGGTCCTTGATGCGCGCCAGCAGGATGGTGCAGATGTCGCAGAGCACCGGGTTGCCGGACACGTCGGTCCGGCCGCTGGCCTGGCAGAGGTGCTGGCCCGCGCCCTCGGCCACCACGATGACGGCATGCTTGCGCTTGCGCAGCCGGCTTTCCAGCTGGTGCAGCAGCCCGTTGGGCCCCTCCACCGAGAAGCTGGCCTCCGGAATGAGCACGAAGTTCACTTCCTTGAGCGCCAGCGTGGCCTGGGCGGCGATGAACCCGGACTCGCGGCCCATGAGCTTGACGATGCCGATGCCGTTGAAGGCGCCGTTGGCCTCCACGTGGGCGCAGCCGATGGCCTCGGTGGCCTTGTCCACCGCCGTGTCGAACCCGAAGGACTGGCCCACGAAATTGATGTCGTTGTCGATGGTCTTGGGGATGCCGATGACCGCGATGCGCGAGCCGCGCGCCCGGATCTCCTTCACCACGCTGGCCGCGGCCTTCATGGTGCCGTCTCCGCCGATCATGAACAGCACGGACACGTTCATGCGCTCCAGGGCGTCCACGATCTCGTCGGGCGGCTGCGGCCCGCGCGAGGAGCCCAGGATGGTGCCGCCGAACTCGTGGATGTCGCTCACGGCGTCCGGGGTCAGCTCCACCAGGTCGTGGCCGTAGCGCGGGATGAAGCCCTGCAGGCCGTAGCGGATGCCGATGACCGAGGCCACGTGGTAGTGGTGGCTGGCCTCCATGACGATGGCGCGGATGACGTCGTTGATGCCGGGGCACAGCCCGCCGCAGGTGACGATGGCGCACTTGACCTTGGAGGTGTCGAAATAGGTCTTCTCGCGCGGGCCGGCCTTTTCGAAGGTGATAGGCACGTTGCTCACGCCCTCGATGTCGGCCTCCTCCTCGGTGAGGTTCAGCTCGATGGCCTCGTTCTGGCCCACAAAGCGGCACAGCGGCAGCGGCGAGGGAATCTTGGGCACGCCGACCTGCTGGATGGCGGTGTCCAGGAGCGGTTTCTTGGGCTTTGCCATGCGTCACCTCCGAAGTTTCAGTGCGGGCGCGGAGCCCTAGCCTCCCGAATACATGAAAGCATGACCGGCGTAAATACGCCAGAGACAAACTTCGATAGGTATCGCGCGGGCGCTAGTGGCCCAGGCGCACAAAACGCGTGGCGGGTTCCTCCGCCAGACCTCCGCGCAGGGGGATGCGCACTCCGGACTCATCCGCAGCGCTCTGCGAAACCACAACAGAGCCGGGTTTCCAGCCACCGTTCGGGCCGGACGGCCTTGCCCGGGCTGCCGACCACAGGCGAACGCTCGTCTCGGAAATGGCTCTGGCGTTGATCTGGCTGCCATCGGGCCCCTGTCCGACGGCGTCGAACAGGCGCAGCGCCAGGCCCGGCACCTCCGCCCTGCCATCGGGCCGGATGGCCACGGGTCTCCAATCGACCGCAAAGCACTGCGACCTGGGCGCGCCGCTCTCGGCGGAGTAGTAGCGCACGGCCCCGTCCAGATCCAGCAGGCGCAGGCAGCGCTCCTGTTGCGACCAGGAAAGCGCCAGCTCCTGAGGCTCGTAATCCGGAGCGGCGGCCCAGCCCTGGCCCTCGCCGACGTAGAACAGGGCCTGCCCGCGCTGCTGCAGCGCGCCCCCGGCACGGTCCGCAACCCGGTCCGCCTCCAGCCCGCGCATGGGCTCGTCCCGCAGCACGTTCCACAGCACCTGCGCGCCGCCGCCGGTCCAGAGCCGGATGTGCTGCCCGGACTCGGGCTCGGCCGCGGATGCCAGCTCGCCGCGCACGAACGGACCGCCCGGCACGGTGAAGCTGCGCAGCGGCCTGCCGGTGCGCGGGTTCCAAACCTGGCCAGCCCCAGACTCGTCCACAACGACCAGCACGCCGCCCGCTGCGCTGAACCCCAGCAGCACCGGGTTGCCCTGCAAGCGGCCAAGCGGGCGCATCTCGCCCCCGCGCAGCCCCGCCCAGAGCGCACCGGCCCCGTCGTGAGCCGCCAAGGCCTGGCCGTCCGGGCTCAGGGCCAGCATGGCCCCTCCGGCCAGCGGCGCGGTGATCCGCAGTGCTGTGCCCCGGTCCGTGCCGTTGTCCTGGTCGAAGAACACGAACTCGCCCGTGCCCTGGGCCCAGGCCACCACCACTCCACCGTCGGCGGAGACGCCCAGGGCGAAGGCCGGGTGCCCCTCGGGCATGCGCAGCACGCTGGGTTTCGGGCCGCAGCCCGTGGCGAACAACAGGACGGTGCCGTCGGCACGCGCGGCGGCGGCGGCGGAGCCGCTTCCGGCGTAGGCGATGACCCCGTCCGCCAGCAGCAGCCGTGGCCGGGCATGGTGCAGGGCCAAGGCCGGGGCCTCGGCCCACACGCGCGAGGCTGGGTTCAGGAGTTCGGCGGTGGTGGGCATCCGCGCTTCCACATCGCGGGCGAGCAGCTCGCGGGGGCTGCACCCGAGCGTGGCGTTTTGGGCGCTGGCCTGCGCCTGGACAGGCTGCGTTGCGGATGTATTTTCCGCAACGGCGGACGCGGCCACGGGCATGGCCGAAAGCCCGCCCCCGGGCCAGGGCCACAGCAGGCTGGCAAGCAGCGCCGTTGCTGCGGTTAGCCGGACTGCGGAGCTGCCGCCCGGGCGGCCTGGCATCGGCTTTCGCATGTTGCGGACAGGATTGCGGTTGGTTGCGGACATGGGGCCGCTCCGGGGCCTAGGCCTGGCCGAGGATGTCCTCGACCATGGGGTCGGGAAGCTCGGCGTAGGCCTGGAGCAGCTCCTCCGGAGTGGCGGTGGCCGCGCCCACCTGTCCAACCACTATCCCGGCGGCATGATTAGCCAAAATACTGGCATCCAGCAGGCTGGCGCCGCCAGCCAAGGCCAGGGCCAGGGCCGCGATGACCGTGTCGCCCGCGCCGGTGACGTCGAAGACCGTGCGCGCGCTGGTGGGAATGCGCCGGGCCCGCCCCGGGGAATCGAACAGGGCCATGCCCTGCGCGCCCAGGGTGATGAGCAGGTGCGCGCAGTCCAGGCGCTCGAACAGCGCCCGCCCGGCGCGGATGGTGCTCTCGCGCAGGGCCCGCGCCGGATCGCCGGTACGCGCGGCGGTCTGCACCTCCACCCCGGCGCCCTCCCCGGCCTCCTTGGCGTTGGGGGTCAGCAGGTCCACCCCGCGGTAGAGGTCGTAATTCTGGGGCTTGGGGTCCACGAGCACGGTGAGCCGAGCGCCGTTCTTTCCGCGAGCCGATCGCACGCAGTCCATGATCTCGCGCGTGATCGCCCCCTTGCCGTAGTCGGAGATCACAACGATATCGTGCGTTTGCGCCGCGCTGGTGATCTTCTCCAACAGCACTCCAACCACGGACGGATCAAGGGGATCCGGGGCCTCGCGGTCGACCCTGACGATCTGCTGGTTCTGGGCGATGATCCGGGTCTTTTTCGTTGTGCGGCGGCGATCATCGCGCACGAATTCGGTGGCGGCCCCGGCCTCGGCCATGAGGCTCGTGAGCTTCTCGCCGTCCGGGTCGCTGCCGATCACGCCGATGATCGTGGCCTCGCCACCGAGCGCCACGATGTTTCGCGCCACGTTCCCGGCCCCGCCGAGCAGGTAGCGGTCCTCGCAGACCTGCAGCACCGGCACGGGAGCCTCGGGCGAGATGCGCGACACCGTGCCGAAGGTGTAGTGATCGAGCATCACGTCACCAACAATCATGACGCGTCGCCCACGCATGCTCGCGACGAGCTCACGGACTGCCTGCGTGATCATTCAACCTCCAAATGCCGCGCACGCGCGGCGAGCGATCATGGCGAAAATCAAATTTTCCAAGAAGTTGTCCGTGATGACGATCTGATGATCGCGAAAATCGCGCGATCACGCGAGCGCCACAGGCCCGGCTCCCTAGGCGTCCGGGTCCACGCCCAGGCGGCGGGCCAGCTCGGAAAGCTGGTCCACGGAACCGTAGGCGATGGTGAGCGTGCCCTTGCCCGGCTCGCCGGCGATCTTCACGCTCACGCCCAGGCTCTGGCACAGCTTGTCCTGCATGGCCTGCAAGGATTCGTCGCGCAGGCGCGGGGCGCGCTTGCCGCGCGTCACCTTGCCCTGGGGCTTGGCCGTTCCGTACAGTTCCTCGGGCAGGGCCAAGCGTCCGTGCTCCTTCCAGAACCCGGCCTCGGCCTCGGCCTGGCGCACGGAGAGGTTGAACTGCTTGATGCGCTCGTAAAGGTCGTGGCTGGTGCCGTTCTCCACGGCCATGATGGCGCGGCCGTGGCCCGCCGTGAGCACGCCGGTCTGGATGTCGCCCTGGATGTCCTCGGGCAGGTTGAGCAGTCGCAGGGAGTTGGCCAGTGCCGAGCGGCTCTTGCCCACCTGGCGGGCCAGCTCCTCCTGCGAGAGGCCGAAATCCTTGAGCAGCTGCTGGAAGCCCTTGGCCTCTTCGATGGCGTTGAGATCCTCGCGCTGCAGGTTCTCGATGAGCGCGATGGCCAGCGTCTCCATGTCGGAGAGCTCGCGCACCAGCGCCGGAATCTCGGTGAGCCCGGCCAGCTTGGAGGCCCGTGTGCGGCGCTCGCCCGCGACCAGCTCGTAGCCTTCGCCGTCGGGCAGCGGGCGAACCAGAATGGGCGAGAGCACGCCCTGGCTCTTGATGGAGGCCGCCAAATCGGCCAGCGCGTCCGGATCGAACTCCTTGCGTGGCTGATGCTGGTTGGGCCGGATGGTTGAAATGGGCAGCAGCTTCACTTCCGCGGAATTCGAGGATTCCACGCGGATGCTGCCGAGCAGCGCGTCCAGTCCCCGGCCCAATCCTCTCTGACCTAATGCCATGCTCTTCCTCCCATGCGCCTGGGACCAGCCCGTAAGCCTTGCCAGAGCGCCAAAGCGTCTCTATAAACCCATGAACGAAATCGCCAAGGAGCACTCATGAACGCGCACCCCGAATTCCAGGAAATCTTTGACCAGTCCGGCAATCCCCTTGGGGCCATCCTGGGGCCGGAGGCCTGGGCCCTGGTGCGCGACGCGGTGCTGAACCGCTACGCACCGAAAAAGCCCGTCACCGCCGGGGAACCGCTCCAGGATTGGCTCGACCTGGTGCAGTTCTGGGACTTCAAATACCCCGTGGACCACGATGTGGCCTGCCCGCTCTGCGGCAACGCCACGGAAAACTGGCAGCACGACGAGCCGCGCAAATTCGTCCTCACCGCCGCGAACCTGGGGGGGTTGGTGGCCTTCCGCTGCCTGGGCTGCCAGGCCAAGGTCATCAAGCGCCACTTCAAGGACGAGATCGTGGTGGAAGCCAAGCCCTTCAGCGAGGAGCGCTCAACGCGCAACCTCGGCCGCCCGGGCGACTCCGCCTAGCCCCCCGCCCTACTCCTTCACCCTGCTGCGCGCCACTTCCTGCGCCAGCGCCATGTAGGCCTCGGCCCCGCTGGAGCGTACATCGTAGGTGATGACCGGCTTGCCGAAGCTGGGCGCCTCGGACAGGCGCACGTTGCGCGGAATGATGACCTCGAACAGGTGCTGGGGCAGCGCCTTGCGCACCTCATGCTTCACCTGCCAGGACAGCTTGTTGCGCGAGTCGTACATGGTCAGCACCACGCCCAGCACCTTGAGCTCCGGATTCAGCCGCTTCTTCACCAGCTCGTAGGTCATGAGCAGCTGGGAGAGGCCCTCCAGGGCGTAGTACTCGCACTGCAGCGGCACAAGCAGCTCCCTGGCCGCGCACAGGGCGTTCACAGTCAGGATGCCCAGAGAGGGCGGGCAGTCGATGATGATGTAGTCGTACTCCTCCTCCACCGGGGCCAGCAGGTCGCGCACGTAATATTCACGCCCCAGCTTGTCCGCCAGCTCGATCTCCGCGCCGACCAGATCCTGGGTGCCGGGGATGAGCGAGAGATAGGGGATGGCCGTGGCGAGAATGGACTTGCGCACATTCTCCGGCTCGAAGAGCGCGGAATAGATGTTTTCGCGCTTGTCCGAGGGGTAGAAGCCCAGGCCGCTGGACGCGTTGCCCTGAGGGTCGCAGTCCACAAGCAGGACCCTTTTCTCCATAACCGCGAGGGATGCCGCAAGATTCACCGCTGTGGTGGTCTTGCCCACGCCGCCCTTCTGATTGGCTACCACGATCTTACGAGCCACAGATCCTCCGGATGATGAGCGCCATGTTTCACGTGAAACACAGCCGCCAGGGGTCATGTTTCACGTGAAACAACAGGCCGAGTGATCTCAAGATACGGCCCTGAACAGGGAATTGCAAGAATAAGGTGCGCGCCGGGCGGGCCTAAACCTTGAAGAACTCGCGGTACCAAGCCACGAAATTGGCGATGCCTTCTTCAATGGTGGTGCTGGGCTTGAAGCCGACGTCGCGAACGAGGTCGTCGACATTGGCCTCCGTGGCCGGCACATCGCCCATCTGCATGGGCAGCAGCTCGCGGATGGCCTTCTTGCCCAGGCACTCCTCCAGCACCTCGATGTAGCGGGAAAGCTCGACAACGCTGTTGTTGCCGATGTTGTACAGGCGGTAGGGGGCCGGGCTGGTGGCCGGGTCCGGGTGGGCGCCGTCCCAGGCCGGGTTGGGCTGGGCGGTGTTCATGGTCACGCGCACAACGCCCTCGACGATGTCGTCGATGTAGGTGAAGTCGCGGCGCATCTTACCGTAGTTGAAGACCTTGATGGGCTCGCCCGCCAGGATGGCCTTGGTGAACAGGAACAGCGCCATGTCCGGGCGGCCCCAGGGACCGTAGACGGTGAAGAAGCGCAGGCCGGTGGTGGGAATGCCGTAAAGGTGGCTGTAGGTATGGGCCATGAGCTCGTTGGACTTCTTGGTGGCAGCGTACAGGCTCATGGGGTGGTCGACGTTGTCGTGCACGGAGAGCGGCATGGTGGTGTTGAGGCCGTACACCGAGCTGGAGGAGGCGTAGGCCAGGTGCTCCACGCCGTTGTGGCGGCAGCCTTCCAGGATGTTCAGGAAGCCCACCACGTTGCTGTCGATGTAGGCACGGGGGTTCTGGATGCTGTAACGCACGCCGGCCTGGGCGGCCAGGTTCACCACGCGGTTGAACTTCTCCTTGGCGAAGAGCTCGGCCATGCCCGCGTTGTCGGCCAGGTCGAGCCTGGCGTGGGTGAAGGCCTTGCTCTGGTTCAGGATGTCCAGGCGGGCGTTCTTGATCTCCACGGAGTAATAGTCGTTGACGATGTCCAGGCCCACGACCTCGTGGCCCTCGGCAAGAAAACGGCGGGAAAGGTGGAAGCCGATGAAACCGGCGGCTCCGGTCACAAGAATTTTCATGAACATGACCTCTGGTAGGGGTTGGGTATTGAAGCGATGGAGGATGTACCTGCGGACGTGGTCGATTGCAAGCCGTGCCTATTTGAGCACAAGCGCCTTGAGCGTCTTCACGGCGATGTGCAGCTCGTGCGGCAGGAGGTTCACAAGGTCAAGCGGAGCGGGCAGCTCCAGCACGACGGGATCGCCCTCCCCTCCGAGGTGCTCGCGTGCGAACTGCGCGGCATCCGGCCCGAAACAGGCCACATGGGCCACCCCGAAATGGCGCGCGCCGGTTGCGAAAACCTCCGGCGCCATGTGCGACTTGCCGTCCTTCAGCGCGCCCACGGGCCAGAACAGGCTGGTGCCCTGCGGCCAGGCCAGATAGGCCAGGACATCGCGGAAAAGTTTGCGGCGGCCCGGGTGCGGGGTGCCGGAGAGGTCCACGGCCAGTTCCGAATACGTGATGAGGACCTTGGGATTGCCGCGCAGGCGATCGGCCAGGGATTTCCAGGGCTCCGGCCAGCGCGGTGCGACGGGCGAAGCGGCCGCAGGAGGCCCTGAGGGAGCGGACGGAACGGAAGATGGTGAGGGCACGCCGGGCTGTTCCTCCGCAGGCAGGCCGCCGGGCAGGAACAGGGCGGCAAGTCCGCTCTGCGCCCAGGGCCGAAGCGCCTCGGGGATGGCTAGAGATGCCGCAAAAGATCCCAGATTCGCCACGCGACCTCCGGCTTGGGCAGTTCGGGCCACTGCTCGCTGCGGCCATTGCGGTCCAGCACGGTGACGCTGTTGGTGGGGCTGTCGAAGCCGGAGCCGGGCAGATCCACCCGGTTGGCCACCACCAGATCAAGGTTCTTCTCCTCCAGCTTGAGCCGGGCCTGGCCGAGCAAGTCGCCGGTCTCCGCGGCAAAGCCGATGAGCGTCTGTCCGGGGCGCTTGGCCTGCCCCATGCCCTTCAGCACGTCCGGGTTCTCCTGGAGCGTGATCACGGGAAGATCACCGGCCAGGCTGCGACGCTTGAGCTTCTGGCCCGGCTCCACACCGGCGGGAGGCACGGCGCGGTAGTCGCACACCGCCGCGGTGCAGCAGCCGATGTCGCACCCGGGCCAAAGGTCGGCGCAAGCCTCGTCCATCTGCCGGGCGGTGGCCACTGTGGCGACCTCAATGCCGGGCGGGAGCTCGAAGGCGGTGGGGCCGCTCACGACCTTCACCGTGGCTCCGCGCATCCAGGCGCTCACGGCCAGGCATGCGCCCATGAAGCCGGAGGAGGAATTGGACAGGAAGCGCACCGCGTCCCAGGGCTCGCGGGTGGGGCCCATGGTCAGCAGCACCGTGCGGCCCTGCAGGTCCTTGGGCGAAAGCGCGCGCAGGCACTCGGCCAAAATGTGCTCCACGGGCGAAAGCTTGCCCTCGCCGGAGTCGCCGCAGGCCACCTCGCCGCACACGGGACCGACCCCGCGCACGCCGCGCTCCAGCAGCGTGGCCCAGTTCCGGCGCGTGGCGGGCGCGCTCCACATGGCCGGGTTCATGGCCGGGGCCAGCACCACCGGGCCACGGAAGGCCAGGGCCTGGGTGGAGAGCAGGTCGTCGGCCAGGCCATGGGCCATCTTGGCCAGGATGTTGGCCGTGGCCGGAGCGATCACCAGGGCTTCGGCCTTTTGGCCCGGGGCCAGGTGCACGAAGGGGTCGTCCCCGGAGCCGGGGCCGAACATGGCGGTGTTCACCTTCTCCGCGCCCAGGGCTAGGTAGCTGTCCGCGCCGACGAAACGCTGAGCGCTGGGGGTGAGCGTCACGCCCACGGACACGTGGCAGCTCTTCAGCAGCCGGAGCAGCTCCAGGCTCTTGTAGGCCGCCACGCTCCCGGTCACGCCCAGGTGGATGCGGCGACCCAGGAAACAGGGAAAGCGCAGATGCGCCGTGCTCACTTGATGTCCTTCTCGGTGAAGTTATCCACCGGGGCGGAGGTCGGCGACTGCTTGGCGGCGGCGGTTCCCGGGCGGTACTGGCGCTGCCGGGCGTTGGACACCGGGGCCGCGCCGGCCTTGTACTCGATGGCGAAGATGGTGGCCTTGGCCTTGAACCCGTCCACCAGTTCGATGGTGGCGGCCTTGTTGTTCTTCTCGAAGATCAGGATGCTCTTCTGCGAGCGCACGGCGCTGACCTTCTTCCAGCCGTCCTTGGCCATGTTGTTCAGGAAGAAATTGATGAGGTCGTCGAACACAACGCGCCCGGTGAACACCTGGATGCCCGCCTTGAACTGCTGGGTGTCGAAGGAGAAGTCGTCGCCGGGGCTGTGCTCCATGCTGTTGGGCACCAGGATGTCGTCAAAAAGATAGTAGTAGTTGGGGTTGTCGTAGGTTTCCGCGCTGCCGGAGCTGGGCGGGGAGCTGTCCACGGGCTTGGCGCTGGTGGTGGCGCAGCCGGGCAGCAGGGCAAGAGCGGCGGCCAGAACGAGGGGAGATAAACGTGACAGCTTCATGGCGCGTCTCCTTGGTATGTCGGAATTCTCTTGGGTAACGCCGGGGTGTGCGGCGGTCTGCGTCGAGCTACGGTGTACACCATGGCCGGACCGACCTCAAGCCGCGCTATTCGGGCAGGCCGGACAGGTGGCGGACGATGGCCTCAAGCCGGTCGCGGTCCTCGCGCAGGCGGCGCATCTCCACCTCCTGGGCGGCGATGCGGGCCTTGAGGTCGCTGACGTCGCTGGTGAGCGTGAGCGCGATCTCCTCCACCACGGCCAGCTTGGCGTCGCCGGACACGATGCGTTCGGCCAGCGGATCGGTGATCGCCCTGACCTCTTCCATGTCGCGCTGGGCCAGGCGCTTGAGGTTGCGGGCCACAAGCACGAATCCGTCCTTGAGCTTCATGATGTCGGTCTGGTGGCTGTCCAGGCTGGTTTTCTGCTCCGCCAGGGCCTCCAGCGTGTCGCCGAAGCGGTTCAGGGACTCGTTCAGCGCTGTGGTCAGGGCGTCGGACAGGGCCTTGGTGAGCATCTCGCCCATCTGGGGCGGCAGGTCCTGGGCCACGGCGGGAAGCGGGATGGGCTCGGCGGCCGGGCCGACCTCGATGGTGCGCGGGTATTCGCTGCGCAGCAGCTCCTCGATTTCCGTGGTGATGCGGCCCTCGCCGTACAGTTCGGCGATGCGCTCGAACACCGGCACGGCGGACTCTGTGTAGCGCGTGGCGCGGCCAAGCCTGCGCCCGGGCAGGAACTCCTTGAACAGCGAGGCGTAGCGCCGGGCCGTGGGCGCCGGGATGCCGGTGCGCCGGGCGATGTCGTTCAGTGCCAGGAGTTCCATGACCCGCTCATAACAGGATCAGGGCGGATATCAAGGAAAAACTGGCGCGGGCCAAGGGCTGGGGGCCCTGGGCAGGCACAGGCGCAGCCCCCGCCATCAGATCATCATCACCGCAGGCAGCCACCTTGCGGGCGGGCAAGGCTTGTCGTACAAGGCGGGCACATGAGCCTGAAACCCTCCGCGGAAGCCCAGCACAGGCCGGAGCACATCCCCCCAGGCATGGCGCTGGCCGATTATGTCTACACCCTGCCCGAGGAGCGCATCGCCCGCCACCCGGCGGCCCGTCGCGACGCCTCGCGCCTGATGGTGCTGGAGCGCGCCACCGGCGCGGCCACGCCCCGGGCCTTCGCCGAGCTGCCGGACATCCTGGCCGCGCGCTTCCCCCGGGGCGGGCTCATCGTGGCCAACAATTCCAAGGTCTTCCCGGCGCGCATCTATGGCCAGCGGGCCACGGGCGGGCGCGTGGAGCTGCTGCTCCTGACCCCCCTGCCCTGTTTTCACGTGGAACACCTGGCCGGGGGCGGCCTCGCCGCCGAGGCCGAGGGCCTGGTGCGCACGGCCAAGCGCATGAAGGAGGGCGAGGCCGCCAGGTTCCACGAGCGCCTCAGCGTCACGCTGCTCTCGCGCGGGGACTTCGGGCGCTGCCGCCTGCGGCTTCAGTGGTCCGGCGACCTCCAGGGCATCCTGGAGGAGATCGGCCACATGCCGCTGCCGCCCTACCTGGAGCGCGAGGACGAGGCCGGGGACCGCGAGCGCTACCAGACCACCTACGCCGATCCGGCCAAGGCCGGGAGCGTGGCCGCGCCCACCGCCGGGCTGCACTTCACACCTTCGGTGATCGAGGGGTTGAAGGAACGCGGCTTCGGTTGGGCCGAGGTGACGCTCTACGTGGGCTACGGCACCTTCAGCCCGGTGCGCACCGCCGACATCCGCCAGCACGCCATGCACGCCGAGCACGTGGAGGTGCCGCTGGAAACGGCCCAGGCCATTGAAGACGCGAAGCGCCAGGGCCTGCCGGTCATCGCCATCGGCACCACCAGCGCGCGCAGCCTGGAGGGCATGCACCAGGCCCTGGGACGGGTCGGTCCGTTTGCCGGCGACACGAGCATCTACATCACGCCGGGCTACGGCTTCCGCGTGGTGGACGCCCTCTTGACCAATTTTCATTTGCCAGAATCAAGCCTGCTGATTATGGTCTCGGCCCTGGCAGGCCGTGAAAAAGTCATGGCCGCATACGCCCAGGCCCTGGCTTCGGGGTTCCGGTTTTTCTCCTACGGCGACGCCATGCTCATCGCCTGACGCCGCCTTGGGCCAAGTCAACCGCCCGGCTCCCGCAAACGGAGACGGGCAGGAGGGAGAGGTCGCATGTCCCGCATCTCGGTTCAGGAGGAGCGCTGCAAAGGCTGCCTCCTGTGCACCACGGTCTGCCCGGTGCAGATCATCGTCCAGTCCGAGCGCATCAACCAGCACGGCTACAAAGTGGCCGAGGTGCCCGCCGCCGACATGGCCAAGTGCACCGGTTGCGCGTCCTGCGCCACCATCTGCCCGGACGTGGCCATCACCGTCTGGCGCAGCAAGAAAGCCAAAAAGGCCGCGTAGGGGGCAGAAATGGCAGCCAAAAAAGAACGTCTGTTCGTCAAGGGCAACGAGGCCATCGCCATGGGGGCGCTGGACGCCGGGTGCAAGTGCTTCTTCGGCTATCCCATCACCCCGCAGAACGACATCCCCGAGTTCATGAGCAAGGCCATGGTCGACGCCGGGGGCGAGTTCGTGCAGGCCGAGAGCGAAGTGGCCGCGGCCAACATGCTGCTGGGCGCGGGCGCCTGCGGCATCCGGGCCATGACCAGCTCGTCCTCCCCGGGCATGAGCCTGAAGCAGGAGGCCATCTCCTACATGGCGGGCAGCGAAATCCCGGCGGTGGTGGTGAACATGAACCGCGGCGGCCCGGGCCTGGGCGACATCGGCCCCAGCCAGGGCGACTATTTCCAGAGCACCCGCGGCGGCGGCCACGGCGACTACCGCCTGCTGGTGCTGGCTCCGGCCAGCGCGCAGGAAGCCTACGACATGACCTTCGACGCCTTCGACCTGGCCTTCCGCTACAAGAACCCGGTGCTCATCCTGGGCGACGCCATCATCGGCCAGATGAAGGAGCCCATCGAGCGCCGCGCGCCCAAAAAGGTCAACCCCGCCGAGGGCAAGGACTGGCGGCTCATCGGCACCAACGACGGCGTGCAGGGCCAGAAGCCCCGTGAGCACCGCATCATCAAGTCGCTGTTCCTCATGGACGGCGAGCTGGCCGGGCAGAACCGGAAGCTCCAGGCCAAGTACGACAACATGCAGAAGTTCGTGCAGTTCGAGGCCTTTGAGGTCGAGGACGCCGAACTCGTGGTGGTGGCCTACGGCTCCATCGGGCGCATCGCCAAGAACGCGGTGAAAGCCCTGCGCAAGAAGGGCAAGAAGGTCGGCCTGTTCCGTCCCAAGACCCTCTACCCCTTCCCCGCCGACGCGCTGGAAAAGCTGGCCGCCCAGGGCAAGCGCTTCCTGACCATCGAGCACAACCTGGGCCAGATGGTGGAGGACGTGCGCCTCTCCGTTCGCAAGCATGCGGATTCCGGCCTGTTCTGCGTGTACCCCGGCAACATGCCCTCGCCCGACGACTTTGAAGCGCCCATCCTGAGGGCGCTGAAGGGGAAGTAAGCCATGACCGCAAAGAAAGCCCCTGCCAAGAAGGCCGCCCCGGCCAAAACAGCCAAGCCCGCAGCCAAAAAGGCCGCGCCCGCCAAGGCCACGAGCGAGAAGCAGGCCGCTCAGCCTGTCGCCGCCGCCGCGGCTGCCGACGAAGAGCTGGTGTTCACCCGGCCAGGCAGCATGGTGGACCGCGCCACGCACTACTGCCCCGGCTGCCACCACGGCATCGCCCACCGCCTGGTGGCCGAGCTGCTGGACGAGCTTCAGCTCACCGAGAACACCGTGGCGGTCAGCTCCATCGGCTGCTCCGTGTTCCTGTACAACTACATCAAGGTGGACACCGTGGAGGCCCCGCACGGGCGCGCCCCGGCGGTGGCCACGGGCGTGAAGCGCGCGCGCGGCGACAAGTTCGTGTTCACCTACCAGGGCGACGGCGACCTCGCGAGCATCGGCATGGCCGAGATCATGCACGCGGCCAACCGCGGCGAGCGCCTCACCGTGGTGTTCGTGAACAACACCGTGTACGGCATGACCGGCGGCCAGATGGCCCCGACCACGCTCATCGGCCAGAAGACCACCACCTGCCCCGGCGGACGCTGCAAGGACCGCGAGGGCGCGCCCATCCGCATGAGCGAGATCATCGCCCAGCTGGGCGGCGTGGCCTACTGCGCGCGCGGCAGCCTGGACAGCGTGAAGAACATCCGGCAAGCCAAGAAGTACCTCAAGCGCGCCTTCCAGATCCAGAAGGACGGCATCGGCTTCAGCTTCGTGGAGCTCTTGTCCGGCTGCCCCACCAACTGGCGCATGAGCGCGCTGGCCGCCAACAAGCGCA
Source organism: Pseudomonadota bacterium (assembly GCA_023438245.1). Taxonomy (GTDB): domain Bacteria; phylum Desulfobacterota; class Desulfovibrionia; order Desulfovibrionales; family Desulfovibrionaceae; genus Humidesulfovibrio. The sequence goes on from JAEXRD010000013.1 coordinate 27,011, forward strand.
TCACCGAGGAAATGATCCCCTACTTCCCGCTGGGCGTGTACCGCGACGTGGCCGACGGCACCTGCGGCTCCACCGTGGCACCTGAAGGAGGCAAATAGCATGGCCGCCAGCAAATACCTCGACGTCATCATCGCCGGATTCGGCGGCCAGGGCGTGCTCTTGATCGGCAACCTGCTGGCCTACGCGGGCATGAAGCAGAACATGTGCGTGACCTACATCCCCGTCTACGGCGTGGAGATGCGCGGCGGCACGGCCAACTGCACCGTGGTCCTGTCCTCCGACGAGATCGGCTCGCCCATCATCACCCGGCCCAAAAGCCTCATCGTCATGAACCGCCCCAGCCTGGACAAGTTCCAGCCCAAGCTGCTCGACGGCGGCATCCAGCTGGTCAACGCCTCGCTGGTGGACGAAAAGCTGGTGGACAAGAGCGGGCGCATCCGGACCGTGATGATCCCGGCCAACGAGCTGGCCGACAAGGTGGGCAACGCCCGCGCGGTGAACACCATCATGCTGGGCGCCTACGTGCAGGCCACGGGCGTCATGCCGCTTACGGCCGTGGAGGACTGCCTGGCCTCGGTCATGGCCGCCAAGATCGTGCCCGTGAACGTGACCGCGCTGCGCGCTGGCGCGGAGTACGCCGCCGGGCAGATGGCGGGGGCCAAGCCCGCTGCAAAGCCCGCCGCCAAGAAGCCCGCTGCCAAGCCCGCCACAAAGGCGGCTGCGGCGAAGAAGCCCGCGGCCAAGCCCGCCTCGGCGAAGAAGGCCGCCGCCAAGAAGGCCGCTGCCAAGCCCGTGAAACCGGCGAAGCCGGCGGCCAAGAAGCCCGCGAAACCGGCCAAGCCGGCCAAGAAGAAGTAGCGTGAAGCTCGCCCGCAACCAGAAAACAACCCCGGCGGCATACGGCATCATCGGCATGCCGCTGGGGCATTCCAAAAGCCCCGTGCTGCACAACTGGGGCCTGCGCGAGGCCGGGCTGACGGGCCGCTACGAGGCCTGGCCCACCGAGCCGGGCAAGCTCAAGGCCTTCCTGGCCGAGGTGCGCGCCCGCCACATCAAGGGCGTCAGCGTCACCATCCCGCACAAGCAGACGGTCATCCCCCTGCTGGACGGGCTGACCGCGCGCGCCCAGGCCGTGGGCGCGGTGAACACCCTGTTCTGGCAGGACGGCAAGCTGCTGGGCGACAACACCGACATCGCGGGCATCCTGGCCCCGCTCCAGTCCTGGCAGCAGGCCAACCCGGACACTGCCCTGGCCTCCGCGCTCATACTCGGCGCCGGAGGGGCCTCACGCGCCGCCTGCGCCGCTTTGCAGGCCCTGGGCATACCAGACATCGCCCTGAGCAACAGAACCGCCTCCAAGGCCGTTTCCGTGGCCGCGGACTTCGGGCTGCGCACCGTGCCCTGGGAAGAACGCGCCTCCAACTCCGGCCAGCCCTGGGGACTCGTCCTCAACACCACGCCGCTGGGCACCGCGGGCTCGCACGACGGACTCTCGCCCCTGCCCGAATCCGCCCTGCCCGGCACCCGTCTCGTCTTCGACATGGTCTACAACCCCATCCGCACCCCGCTGCTCACCCAGGCCCAGGCGGCGGGCTGCGCCATCCTCTCCGGACTGTCCATGTTCCTGCACCAGGGACTGGAACAGTTCCGGCTCTGGACCGGCGTCTCCCTCGACCCGCGCCAGGCCCAGAAGCTGCTCATGGCCGACATGCTCTGCACCGGGAAGTAAAATGGCACGGGGCCCCCCCCCCCACGCCCCCCCCCCCCCC
>JAEXRD010000017.1 GCA_023438245.1 Pseudomonadota bacterium
CGGGGGGGGGGGGGCCGGGGCCCCCCCCCGCTTCTCTTGATCTGCTGCCGCGGTCTCCCGCGCTTGTTACGGCTAGCCGCCGATGAGCTGCATGGCCAGACGGCCCAGGTTGTTGGCCTGGGAGAGCATGGCCACCGCGGACTGCACCAGGATCTGGGTGCGGGTGAACTCGGTCATCTCGGTGGCCACGTCCACGTCGGAGATCTGCGACTCGGCCGCCTGCGTGTTCTCCGCCTGGATGGAGAGGTTGGTGATGGTGTTGCTCAGGCGGTTCTGCAGGGCGCCCAGGTTGGCGCGGATCTTGTCCTTGGAGACGATGGCGTTGTCCAGGGCCTTCAGGGCGGCCTGGGCCAGCGCCTGGGTGGAGATGGACTTGCCGGCGTTGGCGGCGGCGCCGGTGCCGGTCTTGCTGGCCGCGCCCATGCCCAGGCCCAGGGCCGAGGCGGTGGAGGTGTTGATGGAGACGTAGTAGTAGTCCTCGGCGCAGTCGTTGCTGGTGCCGAAGTGGACCTTCACCGGACCGCTGGAGGTCAGGCCGTTGCCGTTGTGGGCGCTGTTGGCGCCGGACACGTTGCCGTTGAGCAGGTGAATGCCGTTGAAGTCCGTGGCGTTGGCGATTCGGGTGATTTCCGAAGCCATGGCCTGGTACTCCGAGTCGATGATCAGGCGCTGGTCCGAGCTGTAGGTGCCGGTGCTGGCCTGCATGGCCAGTTCCTTCATGCGGATCAGCTTTTCGTCGATGACGCCCAGCGCGCCGTCGGCGGTCTGAATCATGGAGATGGCGTCGTTGGCGTTGCGCACGCCCTGGTTCAGGGACGAAATCTCGGCGCGCATGATTTCGCGAACGGCCAGGCCGGCGGCGTCGTCGGCCGCGTTGCCGACGCGAAGTCCCGAGGACAGGCGGCGGGTAGAGGTGGAGAGGGAGCCGTAGGCGTCGCTCAGGTTGCGAGACGCGGTCATGGCCATCATGTTGTGCATGATACTCATCGCCATAGTCGTTTCCTCCGTGAAAGGTTTTGCGGCATCCTTGCCATCGGTAGCCCTCGCCTTGGCGGGATTGCCTGCGGGGCTTTTCCGTTTTGTGTTACGCTCACCTCATCGGTGGGGCGGAGGAAAACTTTAGGAGCCGCACTGAAAAAAATGAGCCCGCGCAAAATTTCTTCGCGTCGGGAGCATTGCGGTATCGGCGAGGCTGATGGTCGGCCGGAGGGCCGGGCGGAACGGGCCCGCGGTGCGGTCAGTCGGCCAGGAGCGGCCTGGGGGCGAAGTGGGCGGCGGAACTGGTGGGAATGGCGGGCAGGCCCATGTCCAGCGAGGGGCCGGGCGCGGGCTGGGCAAGCCTGCCGGAGCGGATGATCTCCGGGGCCTGGGCGGCGCACCAGTCCGCGGCCTGCCGGGCCGCGCGCTCCATGAGCCCGGCCAGCGTGGCGCCGTCCTCCCGGCCCGTGGCCGGGTTGCGGTAGGCGATGGTTCCGGAAAGGGCGTCCCGGCGCTCCCAGAGCTGGGGGGCGTAGAACAGCGCGGCGATCTCGCGGGCCTTGGCGGGCAGCAGGGGCGAGAGGGCATGGGCCGCCGAGGCGAGGCTCTCGCTGCGGCAGAGGGCCTGCATGGTGCGGTAGGTGGAAAGCGCATCCTTCACCGCCGCCGCGGCCTGGGCCTCGCCCGCGCCGCACAGCCGCGCCAGCAGGGCCGGGGGGCTGGCCTGGGAGAGCGGCTCCTCCATCGCGTCCACCAGCTCGCCCAGGGACTGCCCGCGCACCGCGTCCGGGCCCCCGGCGGCCACCATGTCCATGAGCGACTCCAGCGCGCGGTGGCGGCGCACGGCGGCTGTACGCCGGGCGGGGTCGGCGTCGTAGTAGTTGCCGGTGTGATGGTAGACCATGGGGTGCAGCACCGCGTCGGCGAACACGTGGGAGGCCAGGCCCACGAAAAAGGCCGTGGGCAGCGGGCGGGCCTGGCTGGCGTGCAGGTGTTCGGCCTGGAGGGAGAGCAGGGCGAAGGTGTCCTGGCCCTCCGCCCCGTGCAGGGCGTGGGGCAGGTGCTTCAGGGTCTCGGGGTGGTCGCCGGTGAGGTAGAACAGCACGTCGTGGTACACGCTGGCCACCAGCAGGCCCTTGGGGCAGCGGGCCAGCGCCGGGCCGAAGGGCCCGGAGGAGAGCAGCTGCGCCGTGCGGCGCGCCACCATCCAGTGCACGATCTCTTTGGGCATTGGCTTTCATTCCCCCCGGCTTTGCGCTATACCCTGGCCACGCCGCCGGGGCAACCAGCCCGGGGCGGCCACAGGAGCGCACATGACCCGTTTCATCCGCGAGAAGTTCGAGGTTGAGGAGCCCGGCAAGGTCCGCGTGCACAGGCAGGACGGCAGCGCCGGTCCGGGCCTGCCCACGTCCGGCCCGCTGTATCTGGTGGGGCTGCCGGGCAGCGGCAAGAGCGAACTGGGCCAGCGCCTGGCCGAAAAGCTCGGCGTGCCCTTCCTGGCCCTGCCTGCCCAGGGCGGCCAGCAGGCCTGGGCCCAGGCCCTGGACGAGGCCCTGGCCCAGGGCGCGCCCGTGGTGGAGGTGCCCCACAAGCTCATGGCCGACGAAGGGTTCCGCCAGCGTCTGGCCTCCACGGGCCGGGTGCTGTACCTCATGGCCAATGCGGGCGTGCTGGCCGACAGGCTGGCCAAGGCCCGCCAGGGCCAGGACCCCGAGGCCCTGCGCCAGGGCCTGGTGAACCTCATCGGCACTTTCGAGCCCCTGTTCATGCAGACCCTGCACATGCTGGTGCCTGCGGAGGGCCCCCTGGGCGAGGTGGAGGCCCTGGCCCTGGAGCGGTTGCGCTTCACCCAGAGATGATCGCTGGTTTCATCCTTATATAATACGACAGCCCCCGGAGACCCGATGCCCGTCAAGACGCTGCGCGTGGAGCTGCTCTCCCGCACCCCGGACGCCCTGGCCCTGATCTACGCCGCCTTCCGCCAATGCTACCACGCCGGGTTCGTGGGCGACATGTGGCCCAGGCTGCTTTCCGGCGAGGTGGACCGCGAGGTGCAGGCGGACTTCGTGCGCAAGGTGCTGGAAAGCGGCCACGACAGCCCGGTGGAGCACGTGAGCTTCAGCTTCGCGGTGGAGGGCATCTCGCGGGCCTGCTCGCACCAGCTGGTGCGCCACCGCATCGCCTCCTACTCCCAGCAGAGCCAGCGCTACGTGGACGAGTCGGACATGGACTACGTGCTGCCCCCGGCCATCGCCCGCATCCCCGAGGCGCGCGAGCGCTTCGAGGCCTTCATGGGCGAGGTGGGCAGCGCCTACCGCGACCTCAAGGCCATCCTGGACGCCCATGGCCGCAAGGACAAGAGCAAGGAGGACGCGCGCTTCGTGCTGCCGCAGGCCGCCGAGACCAAGGTGGTGGTGACCATGAACTGCCGCGCGCTGCTGCATTTCTTCAACCTGCGCTGCTGCCGCCGCGCCCAGTGGGAGATCCGCGCCATGGCCGAGGCCATGCTGGAGCTCTGCAAGGCGGAGCTGCCCGCCATCTTCGGGGTGGCCGGGGCCAAATGCGAGTCCCTGGGCTACTGCCCGGAGAGCGAGCGCTTCGCCTGCGGGCGCTACCCCACGCGCACGGCCCAGGGCTGATCGCCCGCCATCGCCTGTTTCCCGATGTTTCACGCAGGGCCCCCCGAATTTTCGGGGGGCTTTTTTTACATTTTTTTTTACCCATGCCTGTTCCTTGCGGCAAATCGCCTTGTCCGCGTCACGCCAGCGTTTCTTTCCAGGCACTGCGTACGGTGTGGGAATCGCCCGCCGGACCGCGTCCGGAGCCTTATGGCTGTCAGGTGAGGCCCCCATTGCGCTGCCGGGGGCACAGCCGGGGGGCGGGGATATGTTTCACAGGAAAAGCAGTGTTCGTGAAAACACCCGCACGCGAAAATCGAGCTCTGACTTTAAAATTCGTCGAAATTTGAAGATCAGCATGTTGAAAATTATACTCGGCAAATATGGCGGGCAGGCTTGACTCCCGTGCGAGGCCACGTTCTTCAAGCCCTCCGGGTACGTAGCCAGAGCGGTTTTCTCGTGCGAATTTTGAGTGGAATGACGTGATTTCAGTAGGTTGCGTTGTAGAGAACAGCGCTGGAACTCGGACCCCTTCCGGCCATCGCCGGGATTGTCCCTGGCCGCGCCGAAGGGTAGACCTCGCCCCATGAATGCGGACCTCTGGCCAAAATTGCTTCTTATTCTCGAAAAGAGCCTGAACCCCGGTCTCTTCACCCTCTGGATCAAGCCTCTCGAGGCCAGTTTCCAGGGCGGGACCCTCAGGCTCGTGGCCCCCAATGAATTCGTCGCCTCCTGGGTCCGCGACCGCCTGATGGAGGACATCCAGAACGCGGCGGTGCAGGTGGCGGGCAGGCGTCCGGAAATCTCCGTGGTGGTGCGCCCTGTGGCGGCGGGCGCGGCGATCCCCCCCGCCCGCGCCGAGGCCCTGCCTTCCGGCGGCGAGGCGCCCCGAACCGGCCAGGAGCTGCCCGCGGGCACCGGCCGCATGGCCCTGCCCCTGGGCTACGCCCCGGCCCCGCTGCCGGACGCGCGCTGGCGCTTCAGCTTCGAGGACTTCGTGGTCGGCCCCAGCAACGAGCTGGCCTGCGCCGCGGCCAAGGGCCTGTGCAACGACGCCCTCAGCGCCGACCACCTGTTCCTCTCCGCCGGGCCGGGCCTGGGCAAGACCCACCTCATGCACTCCATCGGCAGGCTCATGAGCGCGCGCTCCAACAAGAGCCGCCTGAAGGTGGCCTGCCTCTCCGCGGAGGACTTCGCCACCCGGCTGGTGCTGGCCATCAAGGCCCGCGAGGCCGCGCGGTTCAAAAGCGAATTTCGCGAAAGCGTGGACGTGCTCCTGCTGGAAGACATCCACTTCTTCCAGGGCAAGGGCAAGCTCCAGGACGAGCTCCTGCTGACCCTCAAGGCGCTCCAGGCGCGCGGCTGCAAGGTGGTGCTCACCAGCTCCTTCCTGCCCCGCGAGCTCTCCGAGGTGGACCCCCAGCTGCTGTCCTGCTTCGCCTCGGGCTTCATGGCCAGCATCCAGACCCCGGACTACGCCACCCGCGAGCGCATCGTGCTGCACAAGGCCCGCGCCCTGCAGGTGCAGGTGCCCGACGACGTCACCGGACTGCTCGCCGAGCGCCTGACCACGGACATCCGCCAGCTGGAGAGCTGCCTGAACAGCCTGGTGCTCAAGGCCCGGCTGCTCAACCAGCAGATCAGCACCGAGCTGGCCTGGCAGGTGCTGGAGAACTACGCCATCCAGAACCCCAGCCCGGACCTGGACCGCATCGTGTCCTACGTGTGCCGCACCTACGGCATCGACGAGGTGGAGCTTTTGTCCAAGAGCCGCCGCTCCCAGACCGTGCTGGCGCGCAACACAGCCTTCTTCCTGGCGCGCAAGCACACCCAGCTTTCGCTGGCCGCCATCGGCGACCGCCTGGGCCGCAAGCACTCCACTGTGCTCAAGGGCATCATCAACGTGGAGCGCGAGATCAACCGCCAGACGCCCATGGGCCGCCAGCTCATGAGCACTGTGGACCGCCTGGCCTGCTAGGGGGCTGTCCTCCAAAAGCGTCTTTTGCCCCCTGGACTTCGTCACGAGCCGTTTCGGGTCCAGGGCTGTACCGTCAGAGTACTATCCCTGGCCCCGAAACGGCTCCTTCCTCGCCAGGGAACAAAATCCGTCTTTTGGAGACAGCCCCGGGCCACCCCGGAGTATCCAAGGACAGCGTCTTTTGCCCCCAGGACTCCGCCGCGAGCCGCTGCGGGGCCAGGGCGCAACGAGAGAACACGAGCATTCCGGCGCGCGCCGGGTCGGCACTTCTGATGGGCTTTGCCCGTTCGGAAGGGGGAGGAAGCCGGCCCGGCGCGACTGTTTTTCGCGCGGGCCGCATACACGCGTGGCTACACGAAGGCCACGGCTCCGGGCGCGGTCTTGCCCTCGAAAAAGGCGTCCACGGCCTTCTTCTCGTCCATGCGGATGCGCAGGTCGCTCACGGGCAGGGGCTCGGCGGCGCCGCCGTAGAGCTTGAGCGCCCGGTCCACGAACTCGGAGAGCACGAACCCGGCCTGGACCTCGAAGTCCTGGCCGCCCCAGGTGACGGTGAGCGGCAGGATGTGGGTGTTCACCACGGGGTTCACCACGAGGTTGCCGGTGTGCTTCAGGGTGTTGAGCACGTTGTCCGGGAAGGTCACGGCCCAGCGCGCCAGGATCTCGGTGAAGATGGGCTCCAGCACCAGGCAGTAGTTGGGGTCCACCTTGCACAGCACGCTCTGGCCGGGCACGTTGAGCACGTGCGGGGTCTCCTTCCAGGCCTTGGCCAGGGCCTTCTGCAGGCGGGTCAGGCTTTCCTGGTAGTCGGGCAGGGGCATGGGAACCTCCGGGGCTGGGCGTTTATGTCGCTGGCGTGTGTGATACATCGCGCCGCGCCCCCCGGCAAGTGCCCCGAGCGGTCCATTTCCGCAGCCGTACCCCTTGACGCCCCGTGGGCGTCGATATAGGGAACCTGCAATCGTTACCGGGAGCCCCCCATGTCCGCCCTGGATTCCACCGTGCCCACCATCCTCACCGCCGGTTTCTCCAACCTTGCGCTGGAAACCTTCCTGTCCAACCTGCGCGTCAACGGGGTGCAGGTGGCCGTGGATGTGCGCTCCCGGCCCTACAGCGCCTATTGCCCGCATTTCTGCCGCGAGCAGATCGAGCCCGCGGTGAACGCCTCGGGCCTGCGCTACCTGTACATGGGCGACGACCTGGGCGGCCAGCCCGCCAGCCCGGAGTTCTACGACGGGGAGGGCTACGTGCTCTACGACCGCATCGCCGCCACGCCGGGCTTCCGGCAGGGGGTGGAGCGGCTGCTGCACGGCCTGAACAAGGGGCTGTGCATCGCGCTGTGCTGCGGCGAGGAGAACCCGCGCCACTGCCACCGCAGGCTGCTCATCGGCCGGGTGCTGCGCGAGGGCGGGGTGGCCGTGGCCCACATCCTGGCCGATGGCGGGTTGGTCTCCGAGTATGAGCTCCTGGAGGAGGAGGCCCGCATCCCCAGGCAGCTGTCCCTGTTCGGCGGACTGGAGGCGCCGCGCGCGTGGAAATCGAGCCGCTCGTATTTAAACAATAAAATGCAAGACGCATAAGCCTGTTTCCGACTGGTTCCCGGTTGGTGCAGCCCCTTGGCCTGGTCCTGTTGCCGGGCCAGGCGCGACAACCCCCTGAATCCTCAAAGCAAGCCCCTATCCGCCCACCGCCCTTGACATTCTCGCCTCCTCCACCCTATTGATCTAAACCTCGGAAAATCCTTGGGACTGGCGTAAGAACCGCCGGGACGAGACGTACGGCGGAAAAACTCGATACATGGAGTAAGGGATGTCGGAAGCGCTCAAATCTCAACGGACGTATGTTTTGGTCGGCCATGGCGGCAGCGGCAAAACCTCTGTTGCCGAGATGCTCCTGTTCAACGCTGGCGTCACCGCCCGCCTCGGAAAAATCGAGGAAGGCACCACCGCCCTGGATTTCGAGCCCGAGGAAATCAAGCGCCGCGGCTCCATCCAGCCCAGCTTCGCCCACTTCAAGTGGAACAAGAACAGCCACTTCCTCATCGATACTCCAGGTGACAACAACTTCAACGGCGATTTGCCGTACACCCTGGCCGCCGCCGACGCCGTGGTCTTCGTCATCGACGCCGTGGACGGCGTGAAGCCGCTGACCCGCAAGGCCTGGAGCGAGGTCAAGAAGGCCGGAATCCCGGCCCTGGTGTTCATCAACAAGATGGACCGCGACCGCGCCGACTTCTCCATGGCCTTCTCCGGCCTCAAGGACGGCCTGGGCATCAAGCCCGTGCTGCTGCACTATCCCATCGGCGAGAAGGAAAAGTTCAAGGGCGTCGTGGACATGCTGGAGAACAAGGCCCTGATGTTCGACGGCAAGGGCGGTGCGGTCGTGGGCGACATCCCCGCCGACGTGGCCGCCGAGGCCACCCCCCTGCGCGAGGCCATGGTGGAGAACGTGGCCGAGAGCGACGAAATGCTCATGGAAAAGTACCTGGAGACCGGCGAGCTGACCCCCGACGAGCTCAAGACCGCGCTCGTGGCCGGTGTCAAAAGCGGCGAGCTGGTGCCCGTGTGCATCGGCAGCGCGCTGAACAACATGGGCGGCACGCAGCTCTTGGACGCCATCCAGGCCCTGCTGCCCAGCCCGCTGGACCACGCCCACTGGGAGGCCGAGGACGGCAGCACCCGCGAGAGCACCGAGGCCGCGCCCGTGTCCGGCTTCGTGTTCAAAACCCTGGCCGACCCGTTTGCCGGCCAGCTCACGGTCATGCGCATCCTCTCCGGCACGCTCACCGGCGACATGAGCCTGGTGAACTCCCGCACCGGCCAGCACGAGCGCATGGGCCAGCTGCTGCTCACCGTGGGCAAGGACAACACCCCCTGCAAGGCCCCGCTCGGCCCCGGCTCCATCGTGACCCTGGCCAAGCTCAAGGACACCAACACCGGCGACAGCCTGTCCTCGGACAAGGCGCCCTTCGTGCTGAAGAAGCCCGCCCTGGCCCCCACCCTCATCACCTACGCCCTGGCCCCCAAGGAAAAGGGCGACGAGGACAAGGTCTACCAGGCCATGGCCAAGCTGCTTGAGGAGGACGTGACCCTGAAGCTGGGTCGTGACGAGGAGACCGCCGACACGCTGCTCTCCGGCATGGGCCAGAACCACATCGAAATCAGCGTGGACAAGGCCAAGCGCCGCTACAAGGTCGACATCGTGCTCAAGACCCCCAAGGTGCCCTACCGCGAGACCGTGAAGGGCACCGCCCGCGAGATCCAGGGCCGCCACAAGAAGCAGACCGGCGGGCGCGGCCAGTTCGGCGACTGCTGGATCCACCTGGAGCCCCAGCCCAAGGGCGCGGGCTACGAGTTCGTGGACGCCATCGTGGGCGGTTCCATCCCGCGCCAGTACATCCCCGCCGTGGACAAGGGCGTGCAGGAGTCCTCGGCGCGCGGCGTGCTGGCGGGCTTCCCCATCATCGACTTCAAGGTCACGCTGTACGACGGCAGCTACCACAACGTGGACTCCTCGGAAATGGCCTTCAAGATCGCCGGGTCCATCGCCTTCAAGAAGGCCTGCGAAAAGGCCAAGCTGGCCCTGCTCGAGCCCATCATGACCGTCACCGTGGCCGTGCCCGACTCCTACATGGGCGACGTCATCGGCGACCTCTCCAGCCGCCGCGGCAAGGTGCTGGGCTCCGAGTCCCAGGCCGGCGTCACCGAGATCAAGGCCCACGTGCCCATGAGCGAAGTGCTCAAGTACGCCCCGGACCTGCGCTCCTTGACCGCGGGCCAGGGCACCTTCACCATGGAGTTCTCGCACTACGAGGAATGCCCGCCGCCCATAGCGGCCAAGGTCATCGAGGAGAACAAGCGCGAGGCCCAGGAAGAGGAATAGGACGCGTCACCAGGGGGAGGCTCCGCCTCCCCCTGGACCCCCGCCCC
>JAEXRD010000039.1 GCA_023438245.1 Pseudomonadota bacterium
GGGGGGGGGGGGGCCCCCCCCGCGGGGGGGGGGGGGGCGGGGGGGGGCCCCCCCCCCGGCGGAGACTTCCCCCTGCGGCCCCCCTTGGCAACGGCTCGGAACTTGGGTTAGGGTCGAATCAAATGGAGGGACCCATGGGCGGTACTGTTACGATCAACGAAGACGAGTGCATTGGCTGCGAGACTTGCTGCGAGATGTGTCCGGACGTGTTCCAGTACGACGCGGACGCCAACAAGGCCAAGGTGGTGAATCCCACCGGCGCCAGCGACGACGACATCCAGGGCGCCATCGACGCGTGTCCTGCGTCGTGCATTTCCTGGGAGTAGAGTGTGTGGGCGGGGGCCGGGCCTAGCCGTCGGCCTCCGCCACATTGGACAGCCCTTCCACGTCGAGGATGCGGATGGTGTTTCCCGCGCTTTCGATGAGGCCCTGGTCCGCGAGTTTCTTGAGCGCGCGGGAGAGGGTTTCTGGGATGGTGCCGAGGTAGGACGCGATCTGCCCCTTGGGCAGGTCCAGGGTCAGCGCATCGCGCCCCTGGGCCGAGCGCAGCAGCAGCAGGTAGCCCGCCAGCCTGGCGGGGACTTCCTTGAGGCTGAGTTGCGCGATCTGTCCCACGAAGGCCCGCAGCCGTGCGGAGAGCAGGGCCATGACGCCCAGGGCCAGCTCCGGTTCGCGCCGCAGCGCTTCCACGAATTCGCGCCGGGGGATGCTCACCAGCGTGCTGGCCTCCAGGGCCTGGGCGCTGGCGGGGTAGGTCTTGCCCTCGAACACGGGCACCTCGGCGAAGGCCTCGCCCGCGCCGAACACGTGCAGGATCTGCTCCTTGCCGTTGGGGGAGGAGCGGAACACGCGCACGCGCCCGCTGGCCACGGCGAAGAAGTGCGAGCCGGGCTGCCCGGCCTCGAACAGGATCTGTCCGGCATCGCAGCGCTTGAACGAGGCGATGCGCGCCAGGCTGGCCAGCTGCTCGTCCGGCAGCCCCTCAAACAGTTTGATGCGCCCCAGCGCCGCGATCATGTCCGTGTCCATGCGCCCTCCTGCCTGAAACATCTCGTGCGGCCTTTGACTTTAGTCATGGCGGAAGAAGAACGCAACCGCCAGGGTGGGCCGCATGGGGCAATCCCCCATGCACCGGGTCCAGGGGCGGAGCTTCTGGCCGCCGGAGGCTGACCCATCCCCATTTCGGAGGCCGCGCCGCATGACCTACCTGATGCTTACCCTTGCCGTGCTGGGCCAGCTTGTGCTGGCGGCGCACGCCCTGCGCCGGGGCGACTGGGGCCTGTGCGCGGCGCTGGCCGCGTTGCCGCTGCTCATGTTCACGCGGCGGGGCTTCGTGCGGCTGGTGGTGGCGGGCGTGCTCATCCTGGGCGCGGCCCAGTGGGTGGACGCGGGCCTGGGCTTCGTGCGCATGCGCATGGCCTTCGAGGCCCCGTGGCTCAGGCTGGCCCTCATCATGGCCGCGCTGGTGGCGGCGAGCCTGGGCGCGGGCCTGTGGCTCTTGGGCGCGCGGGCGAAAGAAGTGTTCCACAAGGGCCGCGGGGGGGAGTGGCCCCAGGCCGCGGCCTTCGCGCTGTGCGCCGGGCTGCTGGTGCTGGCGCGCTCCATGGCCAAGGTGCCGGTGCTGCTGGCGGACAGGTTCTGGCCCGGCTCGGGCTGGCTGGCGGTGCTGGGCTTTGCGCTGTACGCGGCCTGGCTGGCGGGCGAGTTCCTGGACGTGAAACGGCACAAGGCGCTCAGGCCCAAGGTCTGGGCGCTGTTTTCGGCGGTGTTTTTTGGGCAGTTGCTCATCGGCCTGCTGGGGGTCGAGGATTTCCTCATGACCGGGCGGCTGCACCTGCCCGTGCCCGCGCTCATCGCCGCCGGGCCGCTGTTCCGGGGCGGCGGGCTGTTCATGCCCATTTTGTTCGCCTCCACGCTGGTGCTGGTGGGCTCGGCCTGGTGCAGCCATTTGTGCTACATCGGGGCCTGGGACGACCAGTGTTCCCGCCGGGGGCCGAAAAAGGGCGGGTTCGTGCCGCGCAAGTGGGCCATCCTGGGCCGGGCGGGGGCGCTGGTCCTGGTCTGCGCCACGGCGCTGGCGCTGCGCTGGCTGGAGGTTCCGGGGGCCACGGCGGCGGCGCTGGCCGCTGGCTTCGGCCTGGTCGGCGTGGGGGTGATGCTGTTCGCGTCGCGGCGCATGGGCGTCATGGCGCACTGCACGGCGTTCTGCCCCATGGGGCTGGTGGGCAACGTGCTGGGGCGGCTCATTCCCTGGCGCGTGCGCATCGACACCGCCACCTGCACCAGATGCGGCTCCTGCGCGCGGGCCTGCCGCTACTCCGCGCTCAGCCCGCTGGAGATCGAGGCCGGAAAGCCCGGCCTGCCCTGCACGCTCTGCGGCGACTGCATCGGGGCCTGCCCGCACGACAGCATGGCCTACCGTTTCCCGGGGTTGAGCCCGCAGCGCGCACGGGCGGTGTTCGTGACCCTCCTGGCCGCGCTCATGGCCACGTTCCTGGGCGTGGCGCGGATTTAAGGGAGCGCTTGCCCTAGGCCCCGTGGAGGCGCTATGCTGGGGCAACTCCCGGAGGCACCCATGAGCGATTGCCAGCCCCTGTTCCCGCCCATCCTTTCCCCCGGCCCCATCCTCTCCATGGCCAGCGAGTACTGGCGCTCGTGCACGCTGCACGCGGGCGTGCGGCTGGACGTGTTCACCGCCCTTGCGAATGGCCCGAGAAGCCCGAAGGGCCTGGCCCCGGAGCTGGGCTGCGACGAGCGCGCCCTGGGCATGCTCCTGAACGCCCTGGCCGCCCTGGACCTGCTGGTGAAGGAGGACGGGGAATTCTCCCTCACCGAGGCCAGCGCCGCGTTCCTGGTCAAGGGCTCGCCGCGCTACCAGGGCCACATCATCACGCACCACAGCCACCTGGTGGACAGCTTCGGGCGCATGGCCGAGAGCATCAAAAGCGGTGGCCCCAACCGCCAGCGCACGGTCTGGGACGACGAAGGCCGCGAGGCCTTCCTCATGGGCATGTTCAACCTGGCCATGGGCATAGCGCCCGGCCTGGCGGAGCGCCTGGACGCGCTGCTCACCGGCGCGGGCTACGCGGGCATGGAGCGGCGCAGGGCGGCCCTGGACCTGGGCGGCGGGCCGGGCACCTACGCCATCCACTTCTGCCTGGCGCACCCGGGCCTGCGCGCCACGGTGTTCGACCTGCCCACCACCCGGCCCTTTGCCGAGGGCACGGCGGCGCGCTTCGGCGTGGCCGACCGCGTGCGCTTCGAGCCCGGCGACTACACCGCCGACCCGGTTCCCGCCGATCCTGCGGCAGGGGGGTACGACCTGGCCTGGCTGTCGCAGATACTGCACGGCGAGGACCCGGCCAGCGCGGCGGAGGTGGTGCGCAAGGGCGCGGAGGCGCTCCGGCCCGGCGGCGTGCTCCTGGTGCACGAGTTCCTGCTCGACGACACCCTGGACGGCCCGGAGTTCGCGGCGCTGTTCTCGCTGAACATGCTGCTGGGCACCCGGGGCGGCCAGTCGTACTCCGGCGCGCAGGTGCGCGAGATGCTGGAGGGCGCGGGCCTCACGGAGGTGCGCAGGCTGGACTTCGCCGGGCCCAACCGCTCCGGCATCATCGCCGGGGTGAAGCCGGGGGCCTGATGACTTCCGTTGCGGAGGCACTGGCGCGGCGCGTGGCCTTGGAGCTGCGCGCCGGGCTGGCGCTGGGGCCTGGCGTGCTGGAGGCCATCCGCGAAGCGACGGGCGAAGCCTGTGCGGACGCCCCCCGGGCCGTGGAGTTGGCGCTTGCGGGACGGGAGTGCTGCGAGCTGGGGCACCTGGCCGCGCTGCTGCTGCAGCCCGACGAGGATCTGCTGGCGTGGCTGGAGCCGCATCTGGCCGGGGCCTGCGTGGATGAAAAAAACCTGGCCGCGGAACTGGCCGCGCTGGCGGAAGGCGGAGCGCTGGAAATCGCGCTGCGCCCGCCGGAGGGCGGGGCCATTGCGGTGCAGCCCACCCCGCACGAGGCCCGCGAGCTGGCCCGCAGGCTGCGGCCCCAGGCCACGGCCCCGGCGGAGCTGCGCCATGCCCTTGCCCGGCGCTTTTCTCCCGACGAATCCTCCCGGCTGGGCGCGCTGCTGCGCCACTGCCGCCTGGCGTGGGCCGCGGACGCGGTGTTCTTCCTCTCCACCCTGCTGGAGCGCCTGGACCCCGGGACGGACGACGCGCGCGCGCTGCTGGGCTGGGCCGCGCGTTTTCTCAGCCTCATGGAGCCCGGCGAGGGGCCGAGGGAGGCGCTTGCCCGCCGCCGCCGCGCCCTGGACGGGCAGCTGAGGCAGGCGCAGTACGCCGAGGAGGCGCTGTCGCGCGGCAGCTTCGAGGTGCGCATGGCCCAGGGCCAGCGCCTGGGGCACGTGCACGGGCCGGACGTGGAGGCGGAACTGGCCCTGCTGGACCGCGCGAGCCTGCTGGTGCTGGGGGTGCCGGGCGCGGCGCTGGACGCTCCTGTCACCGTGCGCGACCTGGGCCGGGCCGAGGGCGTGGCGGACCTGCTCAGGCTCATGCCGCCCATGCCCTCCGGGCACGGTGGCTAGCCCCGCGGGCTAGGCCGTTTCCTCCTCCGGCACGTCCTGGTCCGGCACATTCGGGTCGCGCCAGAGCAGCCAGGCCAGCCGCAACAGAAAGCCTCCGCCCGCGATGCTGAGCACGCTGCCCGTGACGATGAGCGCGGGGTCGAAGTCCACGGTGGGAATGTCGGGCATGCGAATGAGGTAGACGGTGACCTCAACGAACAGGCCAACCAGCAGCAGGATGAGGCCGTAGCCGTGGCAGTGGTGGTCGGTGCGCGCCTGCTCGGGCGTGCGGCCCTCGGGGTAGACGCGCAGGAACTTGAGCAGGGTTTCGCGCTCCTCCGCCGCCACGCCGAAGGCCACCAGGATGGTGCCCAGGCCCTCCAGGATTTCTTCCATGGCGTGCTGGTGCTGGTCGATGGCCCCGATGTCTTCCAGGACGTCCCAGGCGCCCTGGGCCATGAGCAGCGCCAGCAGCGCGCACAGCCCGATGAGCGCGGGGCGGCTGGTGAGAGTCTTCGCAAGGGTTTGGGACATGGCGGCCTCCTGGAGCTGTTTGCCGCCTTGTGCCATGGCATGCGCCTGCGAGGCAACGTCCGTGAGACCCGGGCCCCACAAAAAGTGGCGGCGCCGCCCCGGGTGTGCAGGGCGGCGCCGCGTGGGCGGAGGAGATGGGCTCTGAGGCGTGAGAGGGGAACGGGTATCCCCCCTGCTCGCGCTGCTCGTCTGCTTACTCGGCCTTCTTCTCAGCCTTGGCTTCCTTCTTCTCGGCCTTCTTGGCGGCCTTGGCGGCCTTCTTCTCGGCCTTCACAGCCTTCTTCTCAGCCTTCTTCTCTTCCTTCATCTCGGCTTTGGCCTCGGCCTTGACGGGCTCGGCGGGCACGGCCGGGGTGGCGGCGGGAGCGGCGGCGAAGGCGGGAACGGCCAGGGCGATCATCAGGGCGGCGGCGATAAGCTTCTTCATGGTCAGTCTCCTTTCGGGTTGTGCACGAGGGTTGCGGGTTGAGGGACTATCCTGCTGCCTGGTATTGTGTCCGATGAATCGGGAAAACTACTGCTTGGTCTCGGTCTGCTTGTCGTGCTTCTCGCGGGCGATGCCGTGGCTCACGCGGTCGGCCTTCTTCTCCAGGCGGGCGCGCTCCTTGGCGGTCACCTTGCCGTCGGCCTTGGCGCGCTGCTCGGCCTTCTCCAGGTTGTCCAGACGCTTCTCCATGCGGCCGGCCTCTTTCTCGTTGAGGGCGCCGGAGGCCTTGCCCTGCTCGATGCGCTTCTCCATGTTGGCCTCGCGCTTGTCCAGGCGGGGAGTCTGCGGATCCTGGGCAAAGGCGGGCACGGCCAGGGAGAGCATCAGGGCGGCGGTCACGAACTTCTTGAACATGGTCTTGGCTCCTTTGAGCACTCGGTTGATTGTTGAACCACCTTTCGCCTCGCGGCGACGTCACCAAGAGAGCATGCGCCGTGCCAGAATGTAACATACTGAAATAAAACGATTCTAAATTTTGCGTGTCCAGCGGGCGCTGTGTACGCGAGCAAAGATTGCGCGCTTTTGGAACGGGATGGGCGCAAACTGCGCACGGGTGCGGGCATGCGCGGGGCTAGGCGAGCTTTTTCTGGCGGGGGTTCAGGCCCTGGGGGTCCAGCCCGCGCCCGGCGTCGTACACGCCCACCACGTCGTCGATGCGCGCAACGCCGCGCGCGCGCCGGTGGTAGCGGCGGATGTTCAGGAAGTCGGACTCGTACCCGCCCTCGTTCTCCCAGCCCCGGCAGCGCACGTAGGCCAGCTCGCGGCTGAGGCACAGGCACAGCGGGTCGATGTTGCCCTGGCGGATGGCGTCCTGCACGGGGTCGGCCCCCGGCGGGCAGGGGCGGGGCAGCAGGGGCACGTCGAAGGCCCGGCTGGTGTCGATGCGCGCGATGAGCAGCTCCGGCGCGCCAGCCCGGTCCGCCCGGTTCGCCCGGTCCGGCCCGTCCACCAGCGGCAGCCAGGCGGTCAGCGCGCCTTCGGCGAGCGCGTTGTCGTCGTCCAGCAACAGCAGGTAGCGGCCCCGGGCCGCGCCCATCAGCGCGTGGCGCACATGGTTGCCGAAGCCGCTCTCCAGACCCTGCGGCCTGGGGATGGTGTAGAAGCGCAGGTTGCCCAGCGTGCTCGCGGGCCTTTCGCCCTCCACCCCGTCGAAGCCCACCAGCATCTCCAGCCGCGCGGGGTCGAAGCCCAGCTCCCTACGCGCCCGCTCCGCCGCGGCCAGCACGCTGCCGATGGCCAGGGCCAGGGCCCTGGGCCGGTTCCCCGCGCTGGGGGTGATGACGGAGAAGAGCAGGTCCGGGCTATTTGGCATGGACGGGGTGGTCCTCCTCCCGCTTCGGGGTCTTGATGAACTGCGCGGCGGTGAGCGAGCACAGCGACAGCGCGGCACCGCCCAGGAACACCATGCGCGCGTCCCACAGCCACAGCGCCCCGCCCACCATGGGAATGATCACCGCGGCGATGTGGTTGATGGTGAAGCCCACGGCCATGGTCGGGGCGATGTCCGCGGGGTCGCCCACCTTCTGAAAATAGGTGCTCACGCACATGGCGAAGTTTATCACCATTTGGTCCACCACGTACAGGATGCAGATGAGCAGCTTGGAGTCGGAGAAGGCGTAGGCGCAGAACACCGCCGTCACCGTGGCGTACTCGATGGTCAAGAGCACGCGCTCGCCGAAGCGGTTGATGGCCTTGCCGATGAGCGGGTTGGCCACCACGTTGATGGTGTTGTTCAGGATGAACAGGGCCGTGATCTCGGTGACGCCCATGCCGAACTTCTTGACCAGCAGGAAGATGGCGAAGGCCATGAACACCTGCCTGCGCGCCCCGGCCAGGAAGGTCAGCACGTAGTACAGCCAGTAGCGCCGCCGCAGCACCATCTTCTTGCGCTGCATGGGCACGCCCCGGTGGCTGGGGTCGCGCCCCAGCGCCCACAGGCCCGCGGCGCACACCACCGCGCCCAGCACGGCGTAGATTCCGGCGTAGTCCATGACCCGGCTGGCCCCCAGCACGGCCAGGCCCACGCATATGTTGCTGATTCCGGTGACGCTGCGGAGCCTGCCGAACACCAGCGGCGCGGTGCCCTTGTCGAAGTACTGCAGCGTCAGCGACATGTTCACGGTTTCGTAGTAGTGGAAGCCGAAGCTCATGACGAGCGTGGTGGCCACCAGGCCCCAGAAGCTGGGGAACAGGCCGGTCAGGGCCACGCCCACGCCGAGGATGGCCACGGCCAGCGCGGCGATGCGGTGCTCCGGCAGCACGAGCAGCACGTACACCACGAGCAGCGAAAGAAAGCCCGGGATCTCGCGCACGCCCTGCACCAGGCCCACCTCGAAGCCGCCGAACCCGGCGCGCTCCACGGCGAAGTTGTTGAACAGCGTGACCCAGCCCTGCATGCCCACCTGGGAGGCCACGGTAAGGACGACGAGGAACAGGAGCATCCTCCTGGCCTGGGCCGGGATGAAGCTCTGGCCCGTGGATTCTGGCTTGGCGGGTCCGGTCATGGGGCGTCCTGGTTTGTGTGGGCTTGTGTGGGCTTGTGTGGCTGGGGGTCTGGCTGGCCGCGACGATAGGGAATGCGCCCGGCGAGGTCAATGGAGCGCGGCGGATGCGGCATAGGAGAACGTGATCCCCGTTGCCACCGGCGCTCATTTTCTAGTAACATTACGTAGCCAGTCCCCTTTATGTCGGCGGCAAAAGGCCGATATGGTGAACTCCCGCTCCATCCCATCCCGGAGGCGGCGGACCTAGCGCAGAACAGGAGAATGTTCCATGAAGCTCAACATCTTCGTGAAAGTCACCGCCATGGTCCTGGCCGCCGTGCTGATCACCAGCGTGGCGCTGTTCGCGGTGTCCATCTACTTCGTGCGCGATGGCTTCGACACCGAGGCCAAAGCCAACATCAGCATCTTCCAGGGCGTGGTGGACAAGCGCATCCAGTCCCACAAGTCGGAGCTGCTGAACGCCGCAACGGCCATGTCCTTCAATCCGCGCATTTTCGAGGACCTGCAGAAGGGCGAGATCGGCGCCCTGCGCGCCCTGCTCAAGAAGCAGCTCTCCACCTTCAGCGCGGAGACCATCTTCGTCACCGACGCCAAGGGCGTCATCCTGGCGCGCGGACATTCCGACGACGCGGGCGACAGCGCGGCGAGCCGCCTCAGCGTGAGCGAGGCCCTGCAGGGCAAGCCCTCCGTGGGCGTGGAGCGCGGCAAGCTCATCAAGTTCCAGCTCCTGGCCGCGCATCCGCTGACCCTGGACGGCAAGGTGGTGGGCGTCGTGGCCATCGGCGACAGCCTGGCCACGGACGAGTACGTGGACGAGGTCAAGGCGCTCACCGGCATGGAGGCCACCATCTTCGAGGGCGACACGCGCATCTCCACCACCATCATGAAGGAGGGCAAGCGCGCGGTCGGCACCAAGATGGACAACCCCAAGGTGCTGGAGACGGTGCTGCAGAAGGGCGAGGTCTTCCTGTCGCGCAACGCCATCCTGGGCAAGAACTACGAGACCGCCTACTGGCCCCTGCGCGACCTGCAGGGCAAGGTGCTGGGCATGTACTTCATCGGCAAGGACCGCAGCATCATCGAGGCCACGCAGGACCGCATCACCCTGGTCATGTTCGTGGCGGGCACCATCATCTCGCTCATCATGGGCGTGGTGGGCCTGGGCTTCGCGCGCTCGCTGGCCAGGCCGCTGCAGCGCACCGCCGCCTTCGCCGACAAGGTGGCCGAGGGCGACCTGGGCCAGACCCTGGACGTGAAGCGCGCCGACGAGATCGGCACCCTGGCCGACACCCTGCGGCACATGGTGGAGCGCCTCAAGGCCATGATCGCCCAGAGCGAGCAGAAGACCCAGGAGGCCACCGCGCTGGCCGAGGAGGCCAGGAAGGCCACCGCCGTGGCCGAGGAGGCCCAGCGGAAGGCCGCCGTGGCCAAGCGCGAGGGCCTGCTGGCCGCGGCCGAGAAGCTCACCGGCGTGGTCAGCGTGGTCAGCCGCGCGGCGGAGGACCTCTCCGCCCAGATCGAGCAGTCCCGCGCCGGGGCCGAGAACCAGTCCGGGCGCGTGGCCAGCACCGCCACGGCCATGGAAGAGATGAACGCCACCGTGCTTGAGGTGGCCCAGAACGCCGGGCGCGCCGCCCAGACCAGCGAGACCGCCCGCAAGAACGCCGCCCACGGCGCCCAGGTGGTCAGCCAGGTGGTGGCGGGCATCGGCGAGGTGCGCCAGAAGAGCGAGGAACTCAAGGAAGACATGGCCGGGCTGGGCAAGCAGGCCGACGGCATCGGCTCGGTGCTGGCCGTCATTTCCGACATCGCCGACCAGACCAACCTGCTGGCGCTGAACGCGGCCATCGAAGCGGCACGGGCGGGCGACGCCGGGCGCGGCTTCGCGGTGGTGGCCGACGAGGTGCGCAAGCTGGCCGAGAAGACCATGACCGCCACCCAGGAGGTGGAGCGGGCCATCCGGGGCATCCAGGACGGCGCGCGCAAGAGCATCGCCGGCGTGGACCGCTCGGTGGAGACCATCGCCCGGGCCACCACCCTGGCCGAGCAGTCCGGCCAGGCGCTCTCCGAGATCGTGGGCCTGGTGGACTCCTCCAACGACCAGGTGCGCAGCATCGCCACCGCCGCCGAGGAGCAGTCCGCCACCAGCGAGGAGATCAACAAGAGCGTGGAGGACATCGCCCGCATCTCCGAGGAGACCGCCGGGGTCATGGGCCGCGCGGCCCAGTCCGTGGAGGAGATGCGCGTGCAGGCCCAGACTCTCTCGCGCCTCATCGAGGAGCTGCGCCAGGAAGGCAACGAGGGGTAGGGGAGGGCCGTCGCCAGGAAGCGCCTTTCGCCCTCTGGACATCGTCGCGGGCCGCCTGGGGGCCAGGGCTGTACCGCAAAAGTACTATCCCTGGCCCCCAGGCGGCCCGCTCCTCGCCAGAGGACGAAATCCGTCTCCCTGGCGTCGGCCCCGGCCATGCGGCCATGCAGCCATGCAGCTCGGAAGCCAGGGAGCCACGCGGTCAGGGAGCTGGGGGGCAGGCCGATATGTGGTCGGCCCGGGCACGCAAAAAAGGCCGGAGGGGGACAGTCCCGCTCCGGCCCTTTTCCGTGGCAGGGAGTAAGGCTAGTGCTGTGCTGCGGGCCTGCGCGTGAGCAGGGACAGCCCGGCGGCGGTGAGCACCAGCAGGGCGGCCAAGCGGCAGGCCAGGCCGTAGCCGCCGGTTGCGTCGGCGATGGCCCCGGCCAGCAGCGGCCCGAACACCCCGCCCAGGCCCCAGGCCGTGAACAACAGGCCGTAGTTCAACCCGAACCCGCGCGCGCCCCAGAAGTCACCCACCGTGGCCGGAAACAGCGCCAGGCAGGCCCCGTAGCAGAAGCCCACCGCCGCGCTGCCCACGAAAAAGCCGACCATGCCCGTGAGCGTGGGGAACAGGGCCATGGCCACGGCCTGGCCCAGGCAGACCATGCGCAGGGTCGCCATGCGCCCCAGGCGGTCGGAGAGCAGGCCCGCCATGAGCCTGCCCAGGGCGTTGAACACCGCCAGCGAGGCCACGAACAGGAAGCCCGCCTGCACGGCCCCGCCGCTCTGCACGGCGATGATGCGCGCCAGGTGGCCGATGACCATGAGCCCGGCCAGCGCGGCGAAGGCATACTGGGCGTAGAGCAGCCAGAAGGCCCGGGTGCGGACCATGTCGCGCCAGCCTTGTCCGGCGGGGCCCGAGGGGGCCGGGGAGGCAGCGCCCGGTCCCGGCTGGGTGGAACTGGCGGAACTGGCGGGGCTGTGCGAGGCGGGCGGATTGACGATGCGCGTGGCCAGCAGCACGGCCACCACCGTGAAGCCCGCGCCCAGGATGCGGAACGCTCCGGCCACCCCGTGCACCTCCAGCAGCCAGCGCGCCAGGGGCGCGATGTACACCGGGGCCAGGCCGAAGCCGCTGACCACGATGCCGGTGATGAGCCCCTTCTTCTCCGGCGGGAACCATTTGATGGCCGCCGGGGTGGTGGCGGCGTAGCCCAGGCCGAAACCGGCTCCGGCCAGCAGGCCGAAACCCGCCAGCACCGGAGTCAAGTTGCCCGGCTCCACAAAGCTGGAGACCAGGAGCCCCAGCCCGGTGAGCACCGCCCCGCACAGGGCCGCCAGCCTCGGGCCGACCTTGTCCTGCAGACGGCCCGCGGGCACCATGACCAGCGCGAACACGCCGATGGCCAGCATGTAGGGCAGGCTGGCCTCGGTCTTGGTCAGGCCCAGGCCGCCGGAGGCCACGGGCTCGGTCATCTGCTTGGCGAAAACGCTCCAGGCGTAGAGCACGCCCAGGGCCAGGTTCAGCCCCAGCCCGCAGAACACCACGCTCCAGCCGCCAGCGCGGCCGGAGCCGGACGCCTGTGCGGGCGCGCCGGCCTCCTTCTCACGAGTCTCGCGTGAGTGCCCACACGCTCCCTGTCCATGCTCTGCCGCCACGGCATCCTCCTGGGAAAACAGCGCCCGCCGCCGACCAATCAGGCCCCCTTGCCCTTGGTGTGTCCCCGTAAGCATCCTGGGTCGGCGGCGGGCTGGTGGACTTGTACAGGATTCCAGACCCTTGGGCCGGGCCAATCGGTGAATGGCGCGTCGCTCTCGGCCAACGGCGATTTAAACAAATTCCGCGAGCCTGCCCAGCGGCCCGCCGGCCAGGTCCCACAGCAGCCCTCCGGCCAGGCCCCACATCACCAGGCACACCAGGCCGTCCAGCACCCGCCAGGATCCGGGCCTGCGCAGCACCGGGGCCAGCGCCCGCCCGCCCAGGCTCAGGGCGTAGAACCAGCACAGCGAGGCCAGCCCCGCGCCCAGCCCGAAGCTCGCGCGCCCGGAGGCGTCGAGCCTGCTGGCCAGCCCGCCGATGAGCACCACGGTGTCCAGCAGGGCGTGGGGGTTGAGCAGGCTGACCCCCAAGGCCGTGAGCAGGATGGCCCGCGTTGAGGGCCGGGGGCTGTCCTCGTCCAGCCCCAGCGACTCGCCCTTGAGCGAGCTCCTGAGCGCGCGCAGCCCGTAAGCCAGCAGAAAGGCCGCCCCGCACAGCGTCAGCAGCGTCACGATCCAGGGCGAGCCCGAGGCCAGCGACCCCACGCCGCCCACGCCCAGGGCGATGAGCAGCGCATCGCACAGCGCGCACACCCCGGCCACCAGCCAGGGCCTGTGGCCCCGCGCGCCCTGGGTCAGCACGAACACGTTCTGCGCCCCGATGGCCACGATGAGCCCCGCGCCCAGCGCAAACCCCTGGCCCATGAGCCCCGCGCTCAAAGAGAATCCGTCCATGCCGCCTCCTGGTTCGATGGCGCAGGAATACGGCCCGGCGCGCCAAAAGTACAATTCATTCTTTTCAATACCCATAAGTGATGCTAATACTCCGCCATGTTCGACCCCAAATGCCTGTCCGCGCTCATGGCCGTGGCCGAGGAAGGCGGCTTTGAGCGCGCCGCCCGGCGCCTGAACCTCACCCAGTCCGCCGTGTCCCAGCGCATCCGCCAGCTGGAGGAGCAGGCGGGCCAGCCCGTGCTGGCGCGCACCCAGCCGCCCCGGCCCACGCCCGTGGGCCAGGCCCTGCTGCGCCACGCCCGGCGGCTGGCGCTGCTGGAGGAGGAACTGAACCAGGAGCTGGCCCGGGAGCTTGGGGACGGCGCGGACCAGGGCCAGGACGGGGACCAGCGGCCCTGGCGCACCCTGGCCCTGGCGGTGAACGCCGACACCCTGGCCACCTGGCTGCCCGGCGCGGTGCTGCCGCTACTGGCCGAGGGCGGCCTGGCCCGGCGGCTGGCCCTGGACCTGCGCGTGGACGACCAGGAGCGCACCCACGACATGCTGCGCCGGGGCGAGGTGGCGGGCTGCGTGAGCACGCGGCCCAACCCCATGCAGGGCTGCCGGGTGCAGCCGCTGGGGGTGATGCGCTACCACTGCTGCGCGTCCCCGGACTTCGCGGCGCGCTTTTTCCCGGACGGGCTTTCGCATGCGGGCGCGGCCCTGGCCCCGGCGGTGGTGTTCAACCGCGACGACGCGGTGCACGACACCTTCCTGGCGTCCCGGCTGGGCGTCAGCCCCGAGGGCGCGCCGCGCCACCACGTGCCGGACTCCTGGCGCTTCGTGGACTTCGTGCTGGCCGGGGCGGGCTACGGGCTGGTCCCGCGCCTCCAGGCCGGGGAGCATTTGCGCGCCGGGCGGCTCGTCGATCTGGCCCCGGAGGCCCCGCTGCCGGTGCCGCTGTTCTGGCACTGCTGGAACGTGCCCTCGCGCCTGCTGGACGACCTGGGCGCGGCGCTGGGGCGCGCGGCGCAGCGCGAGCTGGCGTAAAAAAGCCCCGGCCGGAGAGCATCCAGCCGGGGCGGAAATTCGCGCCTCCCGATCAGAGGAGGCAGGGGGGCTATTCCACGGTGACGGAGCCCTGGCCCAGGAGCCGGTCGCGGGTCTTGCGGGCGGTCTCGGCGTTGGCGTAGGGGCCCACCAGCACGCGGTAGAACTTGTCCTTGCCCAGGCGGGCGGTGACGACCTTCACGGGCAGGCCGCGCTTGACCAGGGTCTGGGCGCGCTTCTCGGCCTTCTGGCGCGACTGGAACGAGCTCTCCTGGATGGCGTAGCCGCCCTGGCCCTTGCGCTCCACGAGGTTGGCGGCGGGGGTGTCGGCCTTGCCGTCGTTTTTGGCGTCGAGCTCGGCCAGCTGGGCGGCCTTGGCGTCGGCCAGGCGCTGGGCGGCCTTCAGGTCCGCGCTGGCCACTTGCACGGGCTGGGCGGTTTTCGAGGATTTGGCCGGGGCCTCGTCTGCCTGGGCGGGCTGCACCGGCGCGCGGGAGGCCAGCGAGGCGGGCAGCACGCCCTTGCCCCGCTTCTCCTCCAGCACGGCCAGGTTCTGGCCGCCGGGCTCGGAGAGCTTGGCGAAGGCCATGTTCAGCAGCTGGGAGGACACCACCGCGCGGGTGCCGGGGCTGCGCGCGCCCAGCACCACGGCCACGATGCGCTGCTCGCCGCGCTTGGCCGTGACCACGTTGTTGTAGCCCGAGGCGCGGATGTAGCCGGTTTTCAGGCCGTCCACCCCGTCGTAGGAGTTGAGCAGCCGGTTGGCGTTGTGGTGGTTGTGGTTGTTGTGCACGTAGCTGGTCATGGAATGGAAGGTCAGCGACTGCGGGAAGCGGCGCAGGTAGCTGGCGGAGAGCTTGAGCATGTCGCGGGCGGTGGTGACCTGGCCCTCGGCGGGCATCCCGTTGGGGTTCTTGAAGGTGGTGCCGGTCATGCCCAGCTCGTGGGCCTTGCGGTTCATGGCGTCCACGAAGGGCTGCACGCTCTCGCCCCCGCTCAGGTGCTGGGCCAGGGCCACGCAGGCGTCGTTGCCGCTGGCCACGGCGATGCCCTTCATGAGCTCGCGCACGATGACGCGCTCCCCGGCCTTCAGGCTCATGCGCGAGCCCCCGGCCTGGGTGGCCTCGCGGGAGACGAGCACGGTGTCGGTGTAGCTCAGGCGGTTTTCCTGCATGGCCTCGTAGGCCAGGTACAGGGTGAGCACCTTGGTGAGCGAGGCCGGGGGAATGGCCTCGTCGGCGTTCTGTTCGTAGAGGATGCGCCCGGTGCTGAGATCCATGGCGATGGCGCTCTTGGCGTGCAGGCTGGCGGCCTGGACCGGGCTGGCCAGGAACATGACCATGAGCGCGGTGAGGACCGCAACCCTGGCCTTGGTGCGTAGGCTGTCGCGATGCTGTTTCATGTTCTGCGTGACTCCCTACCCTGAAACCCTGTGTTCTGGCAAGGTGGCGGGGGCACGTCGCCCGGCTGCCAGCCCAGGGCTGGCCACGGCCACGGCAATTTCTTATAGTGATCCTTTAAGAAAAGTCTAGAAGTTTTTTCCAAAAGTGGTGAAGAAATCGCTTCCGGTCGGAAGCCGGGCCAGGAAACCCGACATGCGCGGCCGCCATTGACAAGCGCTGCGGGAGGCGGCAAGTATCCTTTCGCGGTAGGGAATTCGTTTTCTGCCATCCCCCCCCCTGGAGTCTGCCCATGCTTGTTTCCTGCCCAGCCATGCCTTGGCCGCCGCGCGTGCTCATCGTCGAGGACGAGCGCATCATCGCCATGTCCACCAGTGTGAACCTGCGCCGGATGGGCTGCGAGGTCGTGGACACGGTCCCCACCGGCGCCGAGGCCATCGCCAAGGCCCAGGAGAAGAATCCCGACGTGGTGCTCATGGACATCATGCTGGAGGGCGGAATGGACGGCATCGAAGCCGCCGAGCACATCCGCCTGGCCAGCCCGGAAACCACCATCATCTTCTGCACGGCCTACACCGACCAGGGCACCAGGAGCCGCGCCAAGGCCGCCCGGCCCAGGGCCTTCCTGGGCAAGCCGGTGGACTACGCCACCCTGAAAAGCATCCTCGACGCGCTATGATGAGCGGGGCGGCGGGATGATCGGGAGAGCGCGGCTCTTACGCGCTGGCCTGGCGCTGGCCGCCCTGGCCCTGCTGTGGGGACTGGCTCCCGCTCCGGCCCTGTGCGCCGGGGCCAGGCCTTGGCTTGCGCCCGGGGAGCAGAACGCCACCGCCGACGCCGCTACCGACGCCGCCAACGCTACCGACCCCGCCAACGCCACGCAGGCGGCTCCCGCCGCGATCGCCGTCACCGCCGACCCCGCCAAGGCGTTGCAGGAGGACGTGCTGCGCGCCTACTACCAACGGCTGTGGACAATGGACAGGACCCTGCCCGCACTCTATTCGCGACGCGTACGCGACGAGCAGGCCCAGGCGCATTCGTACCAGCGCTATCTTTTGGAGAGGCGAGGCAAGCTCCAGGCGTTTCTTGGGGCGGCGGTACGCCTGGACGAGCTCCGCTTTGAACGCATCTCAAGCGCGCCGGACATGGTCCGCTGGACGGTGAAGGGAAAAATCCTCATCGACTTCGCCACATCCGTCGCGACGGTGGACGAGGACGCGCTGTTCGTACTGCTGCCCGAGGAAGGCGGCTGGAAGATCTGGGAGCGCCGGGACAACTAGCGTCCCGCCCCCTCGCCCCCCGTCGTTGCGCCCCGGGGCGCTACCCCACGGCCCCGCCCACGACGGCACCGGCTGGCGCGGTCGCGCCCTCCAGGCCGGGAAGGGGCTCGTCCGCTTCGCGCGGGGGGGCCTCGGCCACGCCCAGGCCGCGGGCCGTGCCCGCCACCATCACGCGGTTGCGACCGCCCTCCTTGGCCAGGTACAGCGCCTGGTCGGCCAGGGCCACCAGCTCGCCCGCGGAAAGCTCCGGGCCCAGCGCGGCCACGCCGGCGCTCACGGTGAGCCGCAGGCCCTCCTCGCCAGCGCAGGACTGCTGGCAGCTGCCGGCCATGGGCAGCACCTGCCCGGCCAGGAACACCCGGCCCTCCACCTGCTCGCGGATGCGCTCGGCCAGCAGGGCGGCCTGCTCGCGGCTGGTGTGCGGCAGGATGACGGCGAACTCCTCGCCGCCGTACCGGGCGGGAAAATCGGTTTCGCGCAGGCTCTCCACCAGCAGCCCGGCCATCTCGCGCAGCACGCCGTCCCCGGCCTGGTGGCCGCAGGTGTCGTTGACGCGCTTGAAGTGGTCCACGTCGAGCATGATGAGCGCCAGCTCGTGGCCGTAGCGGTGGTGGCGGGCGCGCTCGCCCTCCAGCCGCTCGTCGAAGCTGCGGCGGTTGGCCACGCGGGTCAGCGCGTCGCGGTCGGCCAGGCTCTTCACCTGGCGGTAGAGCAGGGCGTTGCGCAGGGCCAGGGCCAGGTGGTTCACAGCGGCGTTGAGGGTCTGCACCTGGTCCTTGGCCAGACGCAGGCTCTCGGCGGCGGAAAGCGCCAGGCAGCCGAAGGTCTCGCCCCCGGCGGAAAGCGGCAGCATGAGCAGGCGCCCGGCGCTGGGCGGCGGGGTGGGCCGCAGGTGGCGCGAGGGGGTGAGGCAGAGCTGGCGGAATTCCGCCACCGGCACCCCGCCCAGGGTGCGCGCGGCGTCCAGCAGGGTCTCCACCCAGGCCTCGTTTTCCGGCGGGGCGGCGTTGCAGTGCAGGTAGATCTCGGCGGTGAGCCCGGCGGAGTCCGGCTCGCGCGTCCAGAAAACGGCGGAAAGCGAGGTCAGCGGCAGGAGCGAGGCCAGGTCGGTGCGGGCCTTGCTGAGGATGGTGGCCGTGTCCAGGCTGGCGGCGGCGCGGGAGAGGATGCGGTTCAAAAAGCCCAGGTGGTTGCTCTTGCGCACGATGAGCTCGCGCTCCAGCGTCACCTCGTCGGTCTTGCGGCGCAGGTCGGCGGCAACGGCCCCCAGCTCGCGCAGGCGGAGCAGCGTCTCGCGCACGGCGAAGCGGCTGACGGGCATGCGCAGCGCCGTGGTGAAGCCCATGGCCAGCACCTGCTCGACCTCAAGGTCGGCGTCGCCCTCCTCCAGCAGCAGCACGCGGCGGATGCCGGAATTCTGGCGGCACTCGTGGCGGCGGCTCTTGGGCAGACTTTGCCACACCTTGAGCGGAATCCAGGCCGCGCGCGGGCTGTCCTCGTCGCCCTTGAGCCAGCCGGTGGCCTCCGGCGGAATATTCCGCAGCAGGTGCCCAGGCCCGGCAGCCGTTTCGAGCGCAGCCGCGGCTTCGGGTCTAAGTCCCAGTCCCCACATGATTTCCGGGTCGATGCTGGTGTGCATGGCGCCTCTCTCCTTGCGGGCGCTGCTGCGCCCCGACAGGGGCTTTGCAAAAACCGCTCCCAGGCAAGAATTGCCCGGGCAGCTTTGGCTGGACAGGGACCAGCGATTGGCCTAATCAATGTTTAAGACCGGTTCCATCCCTGGAGGGCATCGATCCATGCGTCCCCACCCCTGGCACGCCACAGTCGCGCTGCTCTGCCTGCTCCTCCCGCTGGCGCTGGGGGCGGGTCTGACCCATGCGGCCCATGCGGCCCAGGCCCCCAGGGTGCTGGTGGTGCACAGCTACCACGAGGAATTCGTGTGGACGAAGCTGGTGAACCAGGGCGCGGCCGAGGCCCTGCGGGGCCTGGGCGCCAGCTTCGAGTACGCCTACATGGACGCCAAGCAGCGGCCCGAGCCCGAGCACCTGCGCCAGGCCGCGCAGGCGGTCCTTGCGCGCATCGAGGCCTTCCGGCCCCAGGTGGTCATCGCCGTGGACGACGCGGCCCAGCAATATCTGGTGGAGCCCCATCTCAAGGGGCGGCCCGGCGTCCAGGTGGTCTTTTGCGGGGTCAACGCCCCGCCCGCGCGCTACGGCTTTCCCGCGCCCAACGTCTCCGGCGTGCGCGAGCGCTGGCACTTCCGCGACGGGCTGAAGCTGCTCAAGGAGTTGGCCCCCGCGGCCACAAGCGCGGCCTTTCTCATCGAGGACACCGAGACGGGCCGCAGCGTCGTGGCCGACCTGCGCGAGGAGGAGCGCCTGGGCGGGCCCTACGCCCTGCGCCTGAAGACCGTGGCCCTGGCCCGCACCTTCCAGCAGTGGCAAAAGCAGGTGCGCCTGGCCCAGGCCAGCGTGGGGGCGCTGGTGCTGCCGCTGTACCACTCCCTGGTGGACGAGGCCACGGGCCGCATCGTGCCCGCGGAAAAGGTCATGGCCTGGACCAACTCCGTGAACCGGCTGCCCACGCTGGGCCTGCTGGACTACGCGCGCGACCACGGCCTGCTCTGCGGCGTGCTGGAGAGCGGCCAGGAGCAGGGCTGGCTGGCCGGGGGCATGGCCCGCGAGGTGCTCTCCCGGGGCGTGGCCGCGGGCAGCCTGCCCGTCCGTGCCAACCGGCGCGGCCTGATCCTGCTGAACCTCAAGACCGCGCAGCGCCTCAAGATCATGGTGCCCTACCATCTCATCGAATCCGCCGGGGTGGTTGTGCGGTAAGCGGCACACGATCTGCCCGCGTGGCTGGACACGGGCGCGCTTCTGCTCTAAGTGATAAGGGTGAGTCGTCCCCCACGGCCTCGGGCGTCAGGCTGCGCCGGTCCGACATGAGGAGGCATGTATGCGATTGTGCACGCTGCTCGCCTGCGCCGCACTGCTGCTTGTCCCGGGCCTGGTCCGGGTCGGCGGGGCCAGCGCGCATGACCTGGTGCTGGTGGTGCACAGCTACAATGCGGAGTATGTCTGGACCCAGCAGATCAACCTGGGCCTGCAGGAAGGCCTGCGCGGGCTGGACGTGAGGTTCGAGTACCTGTACCTGGACGCCAAGCGCCAGCCCGAACCGGAGCGGCTGCGCAGGGCCGGGCAGGAGGCCGCGGAGCGCATCGAGGCCACCCGGCCCAGGCTGGTGGTGGCCGCGGATGACGCCGCCCAGGAGTATCTGGTGGCGCCGTACCTCAAGGGGCGCTCCGCGCCGCAGGTCATCTTCTGCGGGGTGAACGCGCCGCTGTCCCGGTACGGCTTTCCGGCCCCCAACGTCTCCGGCGTGCGCGAGCGCTGGCACTACAGGGACGGCTTCGGGCTGCTCAAGGCCGCGGCCCCGGCCACGAAAAGCGCGGCCTTCCTGGTGGAGGACTCCGAGTCCGGACGCTACGTGCGCGACGACCTGCTCGAAGATCTGCGTTCCGGCCCCATGGCCGTGAAGGTCGCCTCGGTGGAGACGGTCCGCACCTACCAGCAATGGCAGCGCCGGGTGAAGGCCCTGTGCGGCAGGGTGGACGCCCTGGCCATGGGGCTGTACCATTCGCTCCAGGATGAACCCTCGGGCGCGGTGGTTCCCGCGGAGCAGGTCGCCGCCTGGACGGCCAAGGCCTGCGCCAAGCCCAGCCTGGGCTTTTCGGATGCGGCCAAGGACCACGGCCTGCTGTGCGGAGTGCTGGAAAGCGGGCAGGAACAAGGGTATCTTGCCGGAGTCATGGCCCGCGAGGCTCTGACCACGGGCGTTGCCACCGGGCGTTTGCCGACGCGCAGGAACAACAAGGGGATTGTGCTGCTGAACCTGAAGACCGCCGAGAAGCTGGGCCTGCGCCTGCCATACTCGCTCATCGAGTCCGCCGGGGTGGTGCTCAAATGAGTCCAAGCGAGCGCATGAGCCGCCTGCTGGAGGGGCTGCCGCCCTCCCTGCGGCCCTCCAGGGCGCTGGACCGCCACGTGGCTCCCGTGCTCACGGCGGTGTTCCTGGGGGTGCTGCTGAGCACCGTGGCCGCCTACTTCTACTCCAAGGGGACGCTGGAGGACCTGGCCCGCAGCCAGGCCGTGCAGACCATGGGCTACCTGGACCGCGAGATCTCCTCGCGCGTGCAGGGGGTGGCCTTCAACGCCGGGGCCTGGGCCAAGGAGGAAGTCTACCGCCTGGCCCTGGAGGACAGCTACCTCGGCCTCTCGGCCCGCGCCGGGGCGGAGCGCAAGCTGGCCACGCTGGGGGCCTACAGCTTCAGCGACCGCATTTTCCTGGCCAACGCCGCGGGAGAGGTGGTCGCCGCCTCGCAGCCGGACATGGCGGGCACGTTCACGGTGGGCGACCGCGACTATTTCCATCGCGCCATGGCCGGGCAGCAGGTGCTGGAAACCCTGCGCAGCGGGCGCTACAACGGCCAGCCGGTGCTGCTGGTGGCCTCGCCCCTGGCCGCCCAGGACAGCACCGTGCAGGGTGTTCTGGTGGCCGCGCTGGACATCGCCCGCTTCACCGGCGCGCTGCTTGTGGACGCCCGCCTGGGCAGGAGCGGCGACAGCTACATCCTGGACGCCGAGGGGGCCATCCTCTCCGCGCCGACCTGGGCCCGGGCCGAGGACCTCCCGCCGGAAGCCGTGGTGCGCGAGATCCTCAAGGGCGCCGAGGAGGGCAGGCCCGTGCATTACAGCCGGGCCGGGGCCGCGCGCCTGGCCATCTCGCGGCGCAACCAGGCCACGGGCTGGACCGTGGTGGTGGAGGCCGACGAGGCCGAGGTGCTGCGGCCCGCGCGCAGGCAGGCCACCATCGGCGGCGCCATCTCCTTCGCCACGCTGGCCCTGGTGGCCATGGCCCTGGGCGCGCTCCGGCGCACCCTGGGCAGCCTGCAGAAGAGCGAGGAGCGCTCCCGGGCCATCACCGGGCTGTCCCCCGTGGGCATCCTGACCTGCCTTTCCACCGGGGCGCTGGCCTACGCCAACGGCCACGCCCGGCAGGTGCTGGGGCTGGGGCCGGATGAGCCGCTGCCCAACTTCCTGGTTTTGCAGAACGAATACGGACAGCCCCTGCCGCCGGAGGCCAACCCCGTGCTGCGGGCGCTGGCCCACGGCGAGAGCGTGGGCGCAACCCCCGCCTGGCACGAGCTGCCCGGAGGAGAGCGCCGCGTGTTCTCCGTGAGCGCGGCCCCCCTGGCCGGGGAAGGCGCGGTCATCGCGCTGGAGGACGTCACCGAGCGCCGCCGCACCCTGGACGCGCTCATGGCCGAGAAGCGCTTCACCGAGGCGCTGCTGGACGGCCTGCCGGGCATTTTCTACGTGTACGACAAGGACCTGCGCCTGGTGCGCTGGAACCGCAACCACGAGACCCTCACCGGCTACGGCCCGGAGGAGATGCGCGGCCGCTTCGTGGGCGACTGGCACGCCACCGACGAGCTGGCCCAATTGGCCGTGGAGGCCGCGCGCCGGGTGCTCTACCAGGGTGTGCACGCCCAGGTGGAAGGCGTGCTGCGCCACAAGGACGGCCATGCGCTGCCCTTCCTGCTCACCGGGGTGCGGCTGGAAACCCCCGACGGCCCCATGCTCATGGGCGTGGGCTTCGACATCAGCCAGCGCCTGGCCGCCGAGGAGGGCCTGCGCGCCAGCGAGGAGAAGTACCGCGCCATCTTCAACAACGCGCCCGTGGGCATCTTCCGCACCAGCGTGCAGGGCCGCTTCCTGGAGGCCAACCCCACCCTGGCCGACATGCTGGGCTTCGCCAGCCGGGAGGAACTGCTGGAGCGCGTCACCGACCTGGCACGCGACATCTACCCCAGCCCGGCGGAGCGCCAGCGCCTGCTGGACGGCCTGGCCGGCAGCCCGGACGGGGTGCGCATGGAGATCGAGTTCCGCAGGCAGGACGGCACGCCCTTCTTCGCCATCATCAACGCCTCCCTGCAAAAGGACGCCGCGGGCAGGCCCACCTTCATCGACGGCACCATCGAGGACATCACCCAGCGCAAGCAGGCCGAGGAGCGCCTGCGCCAGAGCGAGCACAAGTTCTCCCAGCTCTTCCGCCTCTCGCCGGACGGCATCAACCTGGTGGACCCGGCCACGAACGTCATCGTGGACGCCAACGACTCCTTCCTGGAGCACCTGGGCCGCACGCGCGAGGAGGTGGTGGGCAAGACCAGGGCCGAGATCGGCCTGGTGCACGAGGCCGGTGTGGAGGCGGAGATCGCCCGCAGGCTGGCCGAGGAGGGGGCCGTGCGCAACGTGGAGGTGCCCTCGCGCGGGGCCGACGGCTCGGCCATCGTGTCCCTGTCCCTACAGATGGTGGAAATCGACGGCAAGGAGTTCATCCTGTGCATCTCCCGCGATGTCAGCGACATCAAGCGCATGCAGGAGGTCATGGTCCAGACCGAGAAGATGATCTCCGTGGGCGGCATCGCGGCGGGCATCGCCCACGAGATAAACAACCCCCTGGGCATCGTGCTCCAGGGCGCGCAGACCCTGGCCCAGCGCCTGAACCCGGAGTTCCGCAAGAACCGGGAGGCGGCCGAGCGCCTGGGCCTTGATCCGGCGCTGCTCACGGGCTACCTTCAGGCGCGCGACATCGGCACCTTCATCGAGGACATCCAGTCCGCGGCCATGCGCGCCTCGGCCATCATCCGGCACATGCTCGACTTCAGCCGCAAGAGCGAGTCGCGTCGCAGCGTGTGCGACCTCGCCGTCATCACGGACAAGGCCGTGAACCTGGCCAAGAGTGATTACGACTTGAAGAAAAACTATGATTTCAAGAAGATCGACATCGTGCGCGAGTTCGAGCCGGATCTGCCGCCGCTGCCCTGCACCGAGACCGAGATCGAGCAGGTGCTCCTGAACCTCCTGCGCAACGCCGCCCAGGCCATGTTCACCTCGCCCAGGATCGGGGAGCAGCCGCGCATCGCGCTGCGCCTGGGCCGCTGCCCGGGGGGGCTGCGCCTGGAGGTGGAGGACAACGGGCCGGGCATGTCCCCGGACGTGCGCAGGCGCATCTTCGAGCCCTTCTTCACCACCAAGGCCCCGGGCGTGGGCACCGGCCTGGGCCTCTCCGTGTCCTATTTCATCATCACCAAGGGCCACGGCGGCGCCATGGATGTGGAGAGCTCCCCGGACTGGGGCACCCGCTTCCGCATCGAGCTGCCGCTGGGCGGGGAGGCCAGGTGAGCCAGATGAGCCAGAGAAGGCGGACGAGCCGCCTGCGCGCCCTGGTTCTGGCCCTGCTGGCGCTTGTCGTCGCGCTCTCTCCCTGCGGCGCGGCCCGCGCCGACCACCTGGACCCCGCGGTCCACCAGCGCTCCATCATCGTGGTCAGCGACGACAACTACCCGCCCTACATCTTCCGCGACGAGACCGGCGCGCTCCGGGGCATCCTGGTGGACCTGTGGCGCGACTGGGAAGAGACCACGGGCATCGCCGTGACCCTCAAGGCCATGGATTGGGGCCAGGCGCAGGACCTCATGCGCCACGGCGGGGCGGACGTCATCGACACCATTTTCTACAACGAGGCCCGCGCCCAGACCATGGACTTCTCCCGGCCCTACGCCCGGCTCGACGTGCCCGTGTTCGTGCACCGCGACCTGGGCGGCATCGCCACGCCGGGCGACCTGCACGGCTTCACCATCGGCGTGAAGCGCGGCGATGCGGTCGTCGAGGTGCTCAAGAGCCACGGCATCCACAGCATCAAGGAGTACGACAGCTACCTGGCGGTGATCCAGGCCGCGCGCAGGCACGAGATCCGGCTGTTCAGCGTGGACAAGCCCCCGGCGGTCTACTACCTCTACAAGTTCGGCATGGAGGACGAGTACCGCTCGGCCTTCGTGCTCTATACCGGCGAGTTCCACCGCGCCGTGCGCAAGGGCCGGGCCGACCTGCTCCGGCAGATGGAGGAGGGCTTCGAGGCCATTCCCCCGGCCAGGCGCAAGGCCATCGAGGACAAGTGGCTGGGCGCGGCCCTGGTGGACCGCGAGCACCTTCTCCAGATGCTCTACGCCGGGCTGGCCATCGCCGCCGTGGTGCTGGTGCTGCTGGGCTTCAACCTGGCGCTGCGGCGCCGCGTGCGCGCCAAGACCGCCGAACTGGCCGCCACGGTGGAGAGCCTGCGCGAGAGCGAGTCCCGCTTCCGGGCCATCTTCGACTCGGCCAGCGACTGCATCTTCATCCACGAATCCGAAACCGGGCGCATCCTGGACGTGAACGCGCGCGCCTGCGCCATGTTCGGCTACACGCGCGACGAAATCCGCGCGCTCTCGGTGGCGGACCTCAGCTCCGGAGAGCCGCCCTACGACCAGCCCGGGGCCCAGGAGCGCATCCGCCAGGCCCTGGAGGGCCACGCCGGGCCGTTCGAGTGGCGCTCCAAGGCCAAGGGCGGCAGGCTGTTCTGGAGCGAGGTGTTCACCAGCCGGGTCATGCTCGGCGGCAAGACCTGCATCCTGGTCAGCCTGCAGGACATCACCCAGCGCAGGCTGGGCGAGGAGCGCCTGCGCCAGAGCGAGGAGAAGTTCGCCCGCCTGTTCCGCCTCTCGCCGGACAGCGTGGTGCTGGCCGAGGAGGAGACCGGGCGCATCGTGGACGTGAACGAGACCTTCGAGCGCCACACCGGCTACGGGCGCGACGAGGCCCTGGGGCGTACCGCCGCCGAGCTGGGCCTGTTCGCCGACGAAACGGGCAGGCTGGCCTTCCAGGACCTCATGGCGCGCAGCGGGCGCGTGGACAACTACGAGTTCGAGAGCAGGGGCCGCGACGGCACGCTCACCGTGTGCCTGCTTTCCAGCCAGCTCATCGACATCGGCGAGAAGCGCTACCGCCTGTCCATCATGCGCGACATCACCGGGGTCAAGCGCATGCAGGAGATGATGGTGCAGACCGAGAAGATGATCTCCATGGGCGGCATCGCCGCAGGCATCGCGCACGAGATCAACAATCCCCTGGGCATCATCCTGCAGGGCGCGCAGACCCTGGCCCAGCGCCTGAGCCCCGACAACCGCAAGAACCTGGCGGTGGCGGGCGAGGTGGGGCTGGACCTGGCGCTCATGGACCAGTACGCCAGGCGCCGCCAGCTCCCGCAGTTCATCGAGGACATCCAGTCCGCCGCGGTGCGCGCCTCGGCCATCATCCGCCACATGCTCGACTTCAGCCGCAAGAGCGAGTCGCGCCGCAGCGTGTGCAACCTCGCCGAGGTGATGGACCGGGCCGTGAACCTGGCCATGACCGACTACGACCTGAAGAAAAACTACGATTTCAAGAAGATCGACATCATCCGGCAAGTGGACCCGCACCTGCCCCAGGTTTCCTGCACCGAAACCGAGATCGAGCAGGTGCTGCTCAACGTGCTGCGCAACGCCGCCCAGGCCATGGCCCTGGCCGATCCGCCCGTGGCCGCCCCGCGCATCGTGCTGCGGGTCTCCGCCAAGCCCGGCGCGGTGCGGCTGGAGGTGGCCGACAACGGCCCGGGCATGCCCGCGGAGGTGCGCCGGCGCATCTTCGAGCCCTTCTTCACCACCAAGGCGCCGGGCGTGGGCACTGGCCTGGGCCTGTCGGTGTCCTATTTCATCGTCACCAAGGGTCATGGAGGCTACATGACCGTGGACAGCGCCCCGGGCGAGGGCACGCGGGTGGTCATCGAGCTGCCCGCCCTGCCGCTGGGTGAGCCTGTCGGGTCGGAGCCGGGAGGGACACTGTGAGCACCCTGCCGTTGATTTTGGTCGTGGACGACGAGGAGCGCATCCGCCGCCTGCTTTCCGGCGCGGTGGAGGACCAGGACGACATGCGCGTGAAGAGCGCAGCCAGCGCCGAGGAGGCGCTCGAACTGCTGCGCGGGGAACCGGCGGACGTGGCCGTGGTGGACCTGCGGCTGCCCGGCATGGACGGCGAGGCCTTCATCGTCCAGGCCCACGGCCAGGGCCTGTGCAGGCGCTTCGTGCTGCACTCCGGCTCCATAGACCTGGCCCTGACCCCGGCCATGGAGGCCGCGGGCATGGGGCCGGAGGACATTTTGCAGAAGCCCGTGGGCGTGGATGTGATCCTGGCGCGCCTGCGCAGCCTCATGAACCCTTGAACCGGCACCGGGAGGTACAGTGGCGATCCTGGTCATAGACGACGAGGCGGGACTCAGGCGGTCGCTGGCGGCCTACCTGGAGGACATGGACCACGAGGTGCTCCAGGGCGCGGACGGCCAGCAGGGGCTGGAGAAGCTCAACGAGCGCAGGCGGGACATCGAGGCCGCCATCGTGGACCTGAACATGCCCGTCATGGACGGGTACTCCTTCATCCAGCACGCCGTGGCCCAGGCCCCGGAGGTGCCCATCGTGGTGCTCTCCGGCGTGGGCGTGGTGGACGACGCCCTGCGCGCCATGCGCCTGGGGGCCTGGGACTTCATCACCAAGCCCCTGCACAACCTGGCCATTCTGGACTACACCCTGGACAAGGTGCGCGAGCGCGCCCGGCTCATCCGCGAGAACAAGGCCTACCAGGAGAACCTGGAGCTGTTGGTGCGCCAGCGCACCGGCGAGCTGGAGCAGACCCGCCTGCAGGTCATGCAGCGGCTTTCCCGCGCGGCGGAATACAAGGACAACGAGACCGGACGCCACGTCATCCGCGTGGGCGAGATCAGCCGCGTGCTGGCCCGCGCCCTGGGCATGGACGAAGTCCGCTGCGACATGGTGCGCGCCTGCGCCCCCCTGCACGACGTGGGCAAGATCGGCATCCCCGACTCGGTGCTGCTCAAGCCCGGAAAGCTCACCTCTGAGGAATGGGACATCATGCGCGGCCACTGCCTGTTCGGCTGCGAGATCCTGGGCCCGCTCTCCAGCCACGACCAGGCCCACGAGATCTGCCTGGACGCCCTGAGCGCCAGCGCCGCCGACGACAACGAGCTGCTGGCCCTGGCCCGCGTCATGGCCCTGTGCCACCACGAGCGCTGGGACGGCAAGGGCTACCCCCTCGGCCTGGCCGGGGAGGACATCCCGCTGGAGGCGCGCATCGTGGCCGTGGTGGACGTGTACGACGCCCTGAGAAGCGACCGACCCTACAAGAAGGCCTTCAGCCAGGAGCAGTGCGAGCAGATCCTGCGCGAGGGCTCGGGCACGCAGTTCGACGCGCGCGTCATCGAGGCCTTCTTCCGCAACGTGGAGGAGATCATGGCCATACGCGAGGCCTGGGCCGATTAGGAGGGGGGCTGGCTCTCGAATGCGCCTTTTGCCCCCTGGCGTCGTCAGGCTTCGGGCCGGGAGCGGGGCTGCACCGCCAGAGTGCTATCC
>JAEXRD010000046.1 GCA_023438245.1 Pseudomonadota bacterium
GTTCCCACCTCGCCCCCGGTTCGTCCCCCGCCTCACGCTTCCAGCGGCAGGATGATGTAGAAGTTGTTGCCCAGGGGCGCGGGTTCGTCGCCGAACAGGCCGCCGTGCAGGTCCACCACCTGTCGCACGAAGGCCAGGCCGTGGCCGGTGCCGTGTTCGGCGCTGGTGCCCGCGCAGCGGAAGCCGGGGGTGAACAGTCCGGGGCGGTCGTCGTCGGGGATGACGGGGCCGGTGGTGAACACGTTGAGCTTGACCCCGGACTGTCCGGGCCCGAAGGCGTCGTGCAGCACGTCCAGGCCGTAGGCCATGAACTTGCGGATGGAGCCGTCGGGCGCGAACACGGCCTGGGTGTATTTGACGGCGTTGGAGAACAGGTTGGCGTACACCTGGGAGATGAGCCCCAGGTCGGCCATGAGGTAGATGGGCAGGTCCGGGATGCCGCCCATGGACAGGTCGATGGCCACGCCCTTGTCCTCCAGGCGCGGGCGGTAGCGGGCCACCTGCGGGTCCACCACCTGCTTGCGCAGGTTGACCATGCGTTTTTCCAGCACGTAGCGCCCTTCCTCGAAGTGGCGGCGGCGCAGCAGGGTTTCCAGGAACAGGCTGGTCTGCTCGTAGTGGCGGTTGATCTCCTCGTACTGGGCGCGCAGGCGGGTGTGCAGGAAGTCCAGCCCGGCCAGGAAGGAGGGGCTGGCGTCCTCCGGGGCCTCGGCCAGCAGCTTTTCCAGGGCCTGCACCGAGCCGTTGAGCCGGTTGAAGAACAGCTTGAAGACCATGTTGGGCACGATGACGTTGTGGCCGATGTCGGCCACGAGGTTCTGGATGAAGGCCAGGTGCTCCTTGTTCTTGGCGCGCACGATGCGGTTGTGCAGCTGGAAGCCGATGCGCCGGGCGAACATCTCGTAGAAGGTCTGGCGGTGGGTGGGCAGGTTTGCGCCGTGCTCCAGCTCCAGCCAGCCCAGCAGCCCGCCGGGCAGGTCGTGGCCCAGCAGTTCGGCGGTGTCGGCCCGGCCGGGAACGGGCAGGAACAGCGACTCGCCGATGCGGGCGGGCTGGGCCGGGGGCTCGGTCTCGGGCAGGCTGGACGGCAGGGCCAGGCAGCGGGCCAGGCCCCAGGCGCGCGGGCCGGTGCGCAGGTACAGGCGGCAGTTCTCGCCGAAGAAGATGCGCGGCAGCAGCACGCAGCAGGTGAGCAGGTCGCGGCGGCCGTCGTATTCCGAGGCCAGCTCGAAGAACACCGTGAGCATGCGCTGCTCGTCGATGTCGAAGGCCAGGGCCTCGGAGTCCTCGATCTTCTGGAGCACGCGGCGCTCCAGGCCCAGGCGGCGCGGCTGGTCGTTCTCCAGGCAGGCGGCGCGGTCGACCGGCCGGGGCGGGTTGATGTCGGGGTGGTCCGTTCTCCGGGCGGTCATGGGCGTCCTCCGGGGGGCTTGGGGGGAAGCAGGGGAGAGGCGTTGACGTCGGGCAGGCCCAGCACCTCGCGGCGGATGTCCATGCCGCGCAGTTCCTCGCCCTCCAGGGCGAAGTCCCAGGTCCAGCGGCGCGCGCCGGGCAGGTTCGCCAGGTGCTGCCCCTCGCCGCAGAGCAGGTCCACCTCGTGGCCCTCGTCCAGGTCGGAGTCCTGCATGGGCAGGGCGTGCTCCACGGTGTCGGTGAGGAGGCAGGCCGGGCAGTCCAGGCGGGACAGCCAGCGCAGGTGCGCGCGGACGATGGCCGCGGCGATGGCGTCGAGCGTGTCTTCCGGCAGGCCCTGGCCGCGGATTTTGCGCAGCACGAACAGCGGCAGCTGCGAGAGCAGGTTGGCCGAGCAGGCGAAATCCAGGTTCTCGATGAGGTCGGGCGGGTCAAGCGCCAGGCGCACTTCGGGCACGGCCTCGGGGCTGGTCGGCGGATCGTCCAGGCAGCCGGTGAGGTCGCGGACGAGCAGCTCCACGTTGCCCAGTTCGCGCGCGGCGCGGGCCACCGACGGCGGGAAGGCCATGTCCACCAGCACCACGCGGGCGAACAGCGCGGCGATCTCGCCGAGCGGCACCTCCAGCAGCAGGCCCGGCCCGGCGATGAGCGCGGTGCGGCGGCGCTCCTGCGGGCAGGCGCGGGCGGCGTCCAGCATGAGCGCGCGCGCTTTCTTCAGGTGCGGCGCCCAGTCCTCGGCGCGGCGGGCGTGGCGGGCCTGCATGGCCACCAGCTCGGCCAGGTGGCCGTGGGTGTCGCGCTGGCCGGAGAGCCTGGCGGCGGCGTATTTGAGCGTTTCCGAAAGCACCGCGCCTCCTCGGGGGTCTAGATCTCCACGCGCTGGAACTTCTCCGGCACGGCCTGGCACACCGGGCAGCGGCCAAGCTGCTCGCCCTCCGCGCCCGCGTGCCCGCCGACGTGGATGTAGCCGCAGATGGAGCAGACGTGCATGTCGCCCGGCTCCGTCCTATCGGCCAGGTCCCGGTGGCTCTTGAGGGTGCGGGCCATCTGGGTCAAGAGCGCGGCGGAGGCCTTGTCGCAGCAGGCCCCGTCGGCCCATCCGGCCATGTCGGCGGAGAGCTCGCGGGCCTCCAGCAGGGCCTCGGCGCGGTTTTTGGCCGTGTCCTCGATCCTGCCGCGCAGGAACATCAGGGCCTTCCTGGCGTGCACGTCCTGGGCCTCGGCCAGGGCGGCGAACATCAGCGCCGCGGCGCGGTCGCCCTCCTGGGCGGCCTTCTGGGAGCGCACGCGGTTTTTGGCGGCGGTCAGGCTCTGGCGCAGGAAGGCCTGGGCCAGGCCGGAGATGTCGGCGTCATGGGGGCAGGTGGTCATGGGGGGCTCCTTGGCGTTTTGGTTACTGTGCGGGCGGCTGGGGCCGGGCCAGGGCCAGGCGCACGGCCTCGGCCAGCTCGCTCATGGAATAGGGCTTGGGCAGCAGCACGCCGCCCAGGGCGGTCAGCCGTTCCTGCGGGATGCTCTCGGCGTGGCCGGAGGAGAGCACCAGCGGCACGGCGGGGTTGACGGCGCGCAGGCGCTCGGCCAGGTCCGCGCCGGACATGCCGGGCATGTTCTGGTCGCTCACCACCAGGTCGAACTGTTCGGGCGCGGCCTGGAAGCGCTCCAGGGCCTCCTGCGGGCCTGGCAGGACGCAGACCTCGTAGCCCAGCCCGCCCAGGGTCAGGGCGGCCAGGTCCAGGATGTCGGGCTCGTCGTCCACGAACAGGATGCGGCCCCGGCCCCCGCGACGAGCCCCCGGCAGGCCCGCCGGGAGCTCCGCGCTGGAGGAGCCCTGGGTGGAGGGCAGCAGCGCCGTGAAGCGCGCGCCGCCTTCGGGCAGGTTCTCCGCGCTGACGGTGCCGCCCAGCGAGCTGATGATGCCGTGCACCACGGCCAGCCCCAGGCCGGTGCCCTCGCCCGGCCCCTTGGTGGTGAAGAAGGGGTCGAAGATGCGGGGCAGGTTCTCCGGGGGGATGCCCGGCCCGTCGTCCTCCACGGAGAGCGCCAGGAAGCGGCCCCGGAGCGGGGAGCCGTCCGGTGCGGCGTCGTCCCCGTCCAGCTTGTGGCAGGCGGTGGCCACGCGGATGGTGCCGCCGCGCTGGCGCAGGGCCTGGGCGGCGTTGGTGCACAGGTTCATGACGATCTGGTGGATCTGGGCTGCGTCGGCCATGACGCAGCAGCCCGCGGCCCCGGTCTCGGCACGCAGGGTCACGTTCTTGGGCAGGGTGGCCTCCATGAGCTTCAGGGCCTCGGCCACCGTGGCGTCGCAGGGCAGCAGGGCGCGCTCGGTTTCGCCCCGGCGCGAGAAGGTCAGGATCTGGCGCACCAGTTCCTTGGCCCGGCGGCTGGCCCGCAGCACGCGCTCC
The DNA here is from genome assembly GCA_023438245.1 of Pseudomonadota bacterium. GTDB lineage: Bacteria > Desulfobacterota > Desulfovibrionia > Desulfovibrionales > Desulfovibrionaceae > Humidesulfovibrio. Next base: position 3,816 of record JAEXRD010000046.1, read on the forward strand.
ATGCTCTGGCGGGCGCGGCCCTCGCCGGAGCGCTCCTCCGGGCCGGTGGGCGGGCAGTCGGCCAGGGCCAGCTCGGTGAAGCCCATGATGGAGGCCAGGATGTTGTTGAAGTCGTGGGCGATGCCCCCGGCCAGGGTGCCCAGGGCCTCCATCTTCTGGGCCTGCCAGAGCTGGCGCTCCAGCCGCCGGGTCTCGGTGACGTCGCGGCACAGGGCCACGTAGCTGGTCACGCCCCCATCGGCCCCGCGCACGGCGGAAACGGTGAGCTCGGCCTCCACCATGGCCCCGCCGGGTGTGCGGAAGCTGGCGTTGCCACGCCAGGTGCCGTCGCGCGCGCTTAGGTGCAGCATGGACTCGGCGTGGCCCATCTCCTCCCCGGCCAGCTCCAGTATGGAGCGGCAGACGGCTTGCTCCCCGGCGGCCTGCTTTCCGGTTCCGGGCGCGCCGGTCATGCGGTCGAAGGCCGGGTTGCGGAACACGATGAGCCCCTCGGGGTCGGTGACCACCACGCCCTCGGCGGTTTCGTCGATGGCCTGGCGCAGGCGCACGAGCTCCTGCTGGGCCAGCATGCGCGCGGTGATGTCCATGCCCACGCTCTGGTAGGCCAGCACCTGGCCCGTGGCGTCGAACACGGCGCGGTCGGTCCAGCTCTGCCAGGCCAGGGTTCCCTCCCCGGTGATGACCTGGTGCTCGTAGGAGCGGGTCGGGTGCTCGGGGCTGAGGCTGTCCAGGTGGACGCGGATGGCCGCGTGCTCCTCCCGGGGGATGAGGTCGAGGAAGCTGGCGCCGACGATCTGGTCCGCCGCCTTGCCGAAGGCCCGGCAATAGGCTTCGTTGGCGTAGGTGATCTCCCCGCCGGGCAGGAAGCGGCAGATGAGCGCAGGGGAGTCCTCGGCCAGGGCGCGGAACTTCTCCTCGCTCTGGGCCAGGGCGCGCTCGGCCCTCCTGCGCTCGGTGATGTCGATGGCGAAGACGAGCAGGCCGGTGATGCGGCCCTCGCGCCAGAGCAGGGAGCTCTGGGCGGAGACGAACAGCGGCCGCCTGTCCTTGGCCAGCAGCCGGGCCTCGTGCCTGCGCTTGAGCGGAACCCCCCCCGCCATGAGCTGGGCGTGGCGGCCCTTGGCGTGGGCGGCCTCCGCCGGGGGGCGGGTCAGGTCGTACCAGTTGCGGCCCAGGGCCTCCGCCGGGGTGAAGCCGGTGATCTCCGCGGCCGCGGCGTTGAACATGGTGACGGTGCCGTCCGTGTCCAGGCTCACGGCCATGGCGTTGGCGTTCTGGATGAGGTCCTCGGCGTAGGTCTTGGCCTGGCGCAGCTCCTGGGCGTCCTGCCGGGCCTGCACGATGCGCCACAGGCCGGAGAGGAAGAGCTGGAGCTGGCGGGCGTCGGCCTCGTCGTAGGGTTCGAGCTTGTTGCCCACGCCCATGACGGCCACCGCCTCGCCCTCGTGCAGCAGGGGCACGGACATGTAGCGCGTCACCGGGGCGTGGCCCTCGGGCAGTTCCCCGCGGTCGGGGTGGGCCGCGTAGTCGTTGGCGATGAACGGGGCCCTGGTCTCCAGGCATTTGGCCCACAGCCCGTTCCAGCCGGAAGCGGGCGCATGGATCTCCGGCCCGACCGCGGCGCACAGGCGCTGGGCCTCGCGCGACCAGCGGAAGCGCCCGGACTCGGGCGTGCCGGGGGCCAGGAAGCAGAGGAAGCCCATCTGGCTGCCGGTGAGCCGCACGCCCTCCTCCAGGGCGAAGGCCATGACCTCCTCGGTGTCGGCCTCCTCCATGTGCGCCAGGGTGAGCAGGGAGTTCAGGCGGTCCTCGGTGAGGCGCAGGGTGTTCATGGCGCGGTCGCGCTCGGCCAGGGCCTTGGAGAGCCTGCGGTTGACCTGGAGCACGGAGTGGTAGCGCCAGCCCAGCAGCATGCCGGTGACGACCAGGCCCAGGCCCACCACCACCCAGGCCAGCCTCTGGGGCGGCGCTGGCCGTGCCGCGACCGGGTGCCAGCGGGCGTAGAGCTTGTTGAACTCCTCCGTGGCCCGGAAGCGCTCCAGGGCCTCGTCCAGCTCGCGGGCCAGCTCCGGCCTGTCCTGGCGCACGGCGAAGCCCCGTCCCACCTCGAACAGCGGGCGCGCGCCGGTGGTCAGCGAATCGGGCATGTTCGCGGCCTGCAGCGCGTGCTGAACCAGCGCCGTCTGGTAGATCAGCACGTCCGTCTCGCCGGAGAGGGTGTGGAAGATGGCGTCGGCCAGGGTGTCCACCACCTGGATGTGGATCTCGGGCTGGCTGGCCAGGTACTCCTCGGCGATGGTGCCGCGCACCAGGGCCACGCGCTTGCCCACCAGGTCCAGGCGCGTCTCCACCGGGCGCGAGGTGGCCCGGAAGAAGATGTGCACGGGCTGGAACTCGAAGGGGGCGGTGAACAGGAAGTCGAGCCTGCGCCCGGGGCTTGCGCCCATGCCGGGCACGATGTCGGCATCGCCGGAGCGCAGGGCCTCCGCGGCGCCAGCCATGTCCGGGGTGACGATGAAGTGCAGGCGGTACCCGGCCAGCTCGGCCACGCGCGTGGCCAGCTCCACGGAGAACCCGGCGGGCTGGCCCGCGGGAGTGAGGGGGAACAGCGGCGGGAAATTGGCCGGAATGGCCGCCAGCAGGAGCCTGGGCTCCTGCTGGGCCAGCGCGCGGCCGGCGCCCGGGGCCAGCAGGGCCAGCAGGGCCAGCAGAACCGGGGCCAGCGCGCGCATCGCGGCGACGGCCTGTCCGAACGGCTGCGCCAGGCTGGCCACGGGGGGTGCTCCGGCCCGGCGCTATTTCAGCGCGCGGTTGACGTATTCCTGCAAAGTCTCCACCACCACGGGCTTGGCCATGAACCACGTGGCGCCGATGCCCAGCAGGTTCGAGATGTCGCCCATGCCCAGGAAGGCGGACATGATGACGATGGGCAGGGCCCGGAAGCGCTCGTCGGCGCGGATGGTGCGGATGAGGGTGCTGCCGTCCATGCCGGGCATCATGATGTCCGTGATGAGCATGTTGAAGTTGTTCTCGGCGTTGAGGCTCTCCCAGGCGTGGCGCCCGTTGGGGCTGACGAAGGGGACGTGGCCCATGCGCTCCACCACGGTGGCGACGAAGCGCTGCGACAGGGGGTCGTCTTCGGCGATGAGTATCTTGGCCATGGCGTGGACTCCGAGTGGCTTGGCTGTGCCGGGATCAGTGACCGATTGGATAGTGAATACGCCAAAGATTTATAAAATCAAGAACTGTTCCAGTATTCCAAATCTTCAGCGTTCCTACGTGCCGTCGACAGTATTGTGGGCCGCAGGGGCGCGCGGGCCGGGGCCTTGTTCCGGAAAAACCGGAAAGACGAGGAATCAGGGCCGCAGCCGGCGCAGGCCGTGCTTGGAGAGCAGTTCGTAGAGCCGGGCGGGCTTGAGCCCCGAGAGGCCGACAGCCTGGGAGGCATCGCCCGAGCAGCGCTCCATGAGTTCGGAGAAGTAGGCCCGCTCGGCCTCGTCCACGATGCGCGCGCGGTAGTCCTTCCAGGTGGAGGCCGTGGCCGCCTGGGGGGCCTGCCCCGGGCGCTCCGGCGCGGCCGTGCCCCAGGCGGTCTGCGGCGCCAGGAGCGGGGTTGGCGCGGTGGCGGCCCGCCCGGCCACCTGATGGCGCACCAGGCGCACGCGCAGGTCGATGGGCAGGTGCTGGGGCAGCAGTTCGCTCTCGCCCTGGGCCGAGACCAGGGCCATGTCCAGGGTCTGCGCCAGCTCGCGCACGTTTCCCGGCCAGTCGTGGGCCAGCAGCAGCTCCAGGAAGTCCGGGCTGGCGGACTTGACGGGCTGGCCGGTCAGTTGGGCGGCGCGGGCCAGCCGGGCCAGCACCAGCAGGGCGATGTCGCCCTCGCGCTCGCGCAGGGGCGGCAGCTCGATGGTGAAGGCCTTGAGGCGGTAGAGCAGATCCTCGCGGAACTCGCCCCGGCGCGCCATGGCCGACAGGTCGCGGTTGGTGGCGGCCACCAGGCGGAAGTCGCTCTTTTTTTCCTGCGCGCCGCCCACGGGCCGGTAGCGGCGTTCCTGGAGCACGCGCAGGAACTTGGCCTGAAGCGCCAGCGGCAGCTCGCCCACCTCGTCCAGGAACAGGGTGCCGCCGTCGGCCTGCTCGATGAGGCCGGTCTGGCGGCGGTCCGCGCCGGTGAAGGAGCCGCGCTCGTGGCCGAAGAGCTCGCTTTCGGCCAGGTTGCCGGGCAGGGTGGTGCAGTCCACCACCACGAACGGGCCCCCGGCCCGCGAACTGCCGGAGTGGATGGCCCGGGCGAAGAGCTCCTTGCCGGTGCCGGTCTCGCCGGTGATGAACACGTCCACTCCGCTGGCGGCGGATACCGCGGCCTGGGACAGGCAGGCGGCCAGCCTGGGGCTGGCGCCCACGATGCCGGTCTCGCCGGAGAGCACGGGCGGACGGCGGAGACGCTTCTCCTCCCGGTAGGCCAGGGCGCGCACCAGGGGCAGCATCATGCGCTCCACGCTGGAGGGCTTCTCGATGTAGTCCCAGGCGCCGCAGCGCAGGGCCAGCTCGGCCCCGTCGGGATCGCCCCGGCCGGTGATGATGATGACCTCGGGCCGGCAGGGCGCGGAGCGGATGTCCTCCAGGGCCTCGATGCCGGAGCCGTCGGGCAGGCGCACGTCCAGGTACACGAGGTCCGGGGCCACGCCCGCGATGACGCGGCGGGCCTGTTCCAGCCCCGGCACGGCCCAGGCCTGGTGGCCCAGCCGCTCCACGGCGTTCACGAGCAGTTCCCGGATGAGTTCGTCATCGTCCACAACGAGGATCTTGGCCATGGGGGGCTCCTCATTTTCCGGTTTGGCCGGAGGATTCCGGAGAAAGCATACGGCGGAGGGCGGCCATTTGCAAGCGGCGGCGTATGCCGATGAGGTAACCGGCTGGAATTTAAGGGATGGAAAAATTCAGTCGAATTGGAACGATTCTTGTTAGAGAGCCAGCGTGCGCCGGGCGGCAACGTTCCCGGCGGCCGCGTCGGTCGGACCGACGTGTCTGCCGGGCAGGTGGGGGGCCTGCCCGGCTTTTTTATTGCCTTTTGGCGGGGGCGCGGGCAGCTGCAGCCCCGGCCCCCAAGCTCCCGCGCCACAGCGACTGGGCAGCGGACACGCACAGGGGCAGCAGAAGGAACATCACAGGGGCCATGTAGCGCGGCGTCGAGAAGATCACCGTGTGCACCGCCGTGATGTAGCTCGCCAGCAGCAAGGCTAGCCGCGCCACAGGGTCCGCCCCCCTCCACAGCGAGTAGAACCGTAGAAGCACCACCGCCCAGAACGCACTCCGCACTATCATCAACGCCACGTGGCTTGCCGAGAGCGGCAGACCCACCAGTAGCACCATGAGCTTGTAGCCGAGGTGCATGAGCGTCTGCGCCGGAGACTGCGTCAGAAACTCCTTGGCCAGCGACGCAAAATAGGCATCCTCTCGGCCGGGGCCCAGGCGTGCCGCCTCCTGGCGCACCGGTTCCGGCACCAGCGGATCACTCATGCTCGGCGGCTGGTAATACAAAGCCATGTTGCCCCGGTACAGGGAACTGCCGCCATCGGTGGTAGAGACGATGACTCGACCGAACTCGGACATGTTGCGGGCCGTCCACATGGCCGGGAGCGCAAGGGCCAGCAACGTCACCCACAGCACGGCCCAGCGGCGTGGGCGCGTGAAGAACAACGCATGCCCTAGCAACACGAGCGGGAAGAGCAGCATGACCGATTTGACCAGGGCCATGGCCCCGATGAGGCAGGCCGCCAGCATGCCACGCAGCGCTCCGCCTCTTGCCAGCCAACGGTCCAGGGCGGCGAAGCTGGCTGCGAGCAGGAACATGAACGTGCCCTCGGAGATGAGCTGAAAAGCGAATTGCGCAGTGGGCAGGAAGAAAGCGCCGAGAACCATGGCCAGGGAAGAGGCCCGCGCCCCGGCAGGACGCGCGAAGGCCTGTGCGCACAGGGCCAGCGCCGCCACGTACAGCCCGGCTTGCACCAGAATGACTGCCCAGGCCCCGTGCGCGTCGTCAAGAACGGCTGGCGCCAGTCCCGCTTTGATGAACAGGGACAGAAAGGCGGGGTAGAGCAACTCTCGTCGGGCGGTGGGGTTCGTTCCGTCAGCTGAGAACCGGCCCGAATCGGCGAGGTTCCGGGCGATTTCCCAGTAACTGTGGGTGTCCGGCTGGATGACCTCCCAGAGCAGCGGCACCCCCAGCAACCAGGCAAAATAGAGCAGGGAGACGATCGCCAGGGCCGCTGCCAGCGCTGTACGCGACTCGCGATCCCGCTCAGCCATCATGCCGCCGCTCCTGTGCGTACCGGAAGACAAAAGAGCGCGCCATCAAGTAGTTGACGGCCAGCGCCACGATGGAGGCCACAGCCAGCGGGATGAGAAGGTTCTCGGGGGCGAAGGCCATCAGCCACAGGCTGTAGACGCCGTAGTTGACAACGGCTCCAAGCGCGTTGGAGGCGTAGTAGCGGGCGATCTCCTGCGCAATCCGACGGCCCGAGGGCCGGAACGTGACGTGTCGGTGGTAGACCCAGGTTACGGCCAGGGCCACGACGATGGAGACCGCCCGGGCCGCGAAGGGGTTGAGCCTGGCAGCCGTGAGCAGCAGCACTGCACCGGCGTCGACGCCGAATCCGAGCGCGCCCCCGATGCAGTACCGGGTGAAGGAGTTGGCTGGGAGAAGGCCCATGTCCTACGAACTCGTCCTGCCGCCGACTCCCAGGTAGGCCAGGCGCTTGGCCTCCAGTTTGCCGCGGCTGACGCTGTCCAGCACGAATCCTGCCCCGAGGCTTCCTGCGGAGAGGATGCCCAGGCCGGTGGAGAGCACCGCCGTGGGCAGCCTGGGCACCAGCCCTGTCTCCATCCAGGTGAGGATGACCGGGGCGGCGAGGACCAGCGACGTGGCCGCGAGCAGGGCTGCGGCAATGCTGAAGAAGCGCAGCGGCGAGGCCTCCTTGAACAGCCAGACGATGGTGACCAGGATGCGCCATCCGTCGCGGTAAGTGCTGAGCTTGCTGGACGAGCCTTCCGGCCGGGCGCGGTAGGGCGTGGCGAACTCGGCCACGGGCAGCATCAACTGCGCGGCGTGGATGCTGATCTCGGTCTCGACCTCGAACCCCGACGACAGCGCCGGGAAGGATTTGACGAATCTGCGGGAGAACACCCGGTAACCGGACAGGATGTCGCAGAACACATTGCCGAAACAGGCCATGAAAATCCTGTTGAACATGCGGTTGCCCCAGGCGTGGCCTCGACGGTAGGCCTCCCCGCCGTCCTCGACCACTTTGCGCACGCCCACCACCATGTCCAGGCTCTCCTCGCGCAGCAGGGTGATCATTTCCCCGGCGCAGGCGGCGTCGTAGGTGCCATCGCCATCAGTCAGCACGTACACGTCGGCCTCCACGTCCGCGAACATGCGCCGCACCACGTTGCCCTTGCCCTGGCGACGCTCCGTGCGCACCAGCGCGCCGTGTCGCTTGGCCACGATCGAAGTGTCGTCGCTGGAGTTGTTGTCATACACGTAGATGGTCGCCTGGGGCAGCGCCGCGCGGAACGCATCGACCACGCCGCCGATGGCGGCCTCTTCGTTGTAGCAGGGGATGATGACGGCTATGGAATCGTCCATGAGTCGGCTCGTTTGTTGAACATGGTTGAGCGGGGGCGGCGGCAAGGGCGGAGTTTGGCGATTCCGCCAAGCCGCTGCATAGAATGTTTTTGTGGCGAAAACAAGAATGTGCAGCCCCGGCGTCCGGGCCTAGAACCGCGCGTACAAAAACGGCTGGAACCCGCCCGCGGCGAAGATCACCGAGAGCCAGACCAGCGAGAGCAGCACAGCCGGGGTGTACCAGGGCGCGGGCTCGCCCTCGGCCCGCAGCATCAGCCGGTCCTCCAGTCCGCGCGCGTGCATCAGATGCGCCAGCGCCACCAGCCCCAGCGCCGCCCATACGAAGGGGTGAACCCAGTAGACAGGGCCACCGCCGCCCAGCATGGCGGAGGCGATGCGCCCCAGGTGCGCCAGGCTGTCGGCCCGGAAGGGCACCCAGCACAGGGCCGTGAACAGTGTGCAGCAGGCCCAGGCCAGCGCCCCCGGCATGGCCAGCCCGGCCCGGCTCCACAGCCGGTGCGCGCACAGGCCCAGGCCGTGCAGCGCGCCCCAGAGCAGGAAGGTCCAGCCCGAGCCGTGCCAGGCTCCGCACAGAATCATCGCGACCATGAGGTTGGCCAGGGTGCGCCCCTCGCCCTGCCTGCTGCCGCCCAACGGGATGTACAGGTAGTCGCGGACCCAGGAGGACAGGCTGATGTGCCAGCGCCGCCAGAAGTCCGAAGGCGTGAGCGCGGCGTAGGGGAAGCGGAAGTTCTCCGGCAGGGGGATGCCCAGCGCCCGGGCCGCGCCCAGGGCCATGTCCGAGTAGCCGGAGAAGTCCAGGTAGAGCTGCAGGGCGTAGGCCAGTGCCGCGGCCCAGGTGCTGGCGGCGTCGTAGGCCCCGGCGTTGCCGTACACCTCGGCCACGTACAGCCCCAGGCGGTCGGCCAGTACCAGCTTCTTGAACAGGCCCATGGAGAAGCGCCGGAACCCCTCGTACAGCGCCAGTGCGTCCGGGCGGGGCAGGGCCTCCAGCCGGGGCACGAGCTCCTCCGCCCGCACGATGGGCCCGGCGGAGAGCACCGGGAAGAAGGTGGCGAAGCAGAGCACGGAGAGCGGGTTGGCGCGGGCTTCCATGCGGCCTGAGCACACCGCCGCCAGGTAGGTGATGGCCGAGAAGGTCTGAAAGGACAGCCCCAGGGGCATGATGAGCCAGAGCGTGGACCCGGCCTGGGCGTTTACGAAGAATCCCGCGTACTTGAACAAGGCCAGCGCGCCCAGGTGCAGGGCCAGGCCGGAGGCGAACAGCGCCCGCCGCGCGCCTTCGCCGGAGCGCGCCATGAGAAGCCCCAGCGTCCAGTCGGCCAGGGCCAGCCCGCACAGCAGCGGCAGGAAGCGGACATCCCACCAGGCGTAGAAATACAGCCCCGCGAGCGTGAGCGCCGCCATGCGCGCGCGCGCGCCGGGCAGCAGCCGCAGGGCCAGCAGGCAGGCCGCCAGCAGCAGCAGGAACTCAGCGCGCCAGAAGGGCATCTGGGTGCTCCTGGATGTAGCGGACCACGGCCTGGGCCACCAGCCGGTGGCCCTCCCCGTTCAGGTGTCCGCTGTCGGGCGGGGCATTGAAGAAACCGCGCGGAAAGCGTCCGGTTTGGAGAAACAGGGCGCGGAAATCCGGCCCCAGGTCGATGAATCCGGCTCCATTTTCCGCGCAGACGGCGGCGAAGGACCGCGCCAGGGCCTCCTCGGGGTCGTCCAGGGCCACTCTTCCACCGCGCAGCCAGGGCAGGAAGGGCAGGCGCAGGAAGACGGCTCCGCCGCCGGTCTCCCGCGCCGTCCGGAGTGCGTGGGTGACGAGGAAGCGCATGGCCTCGGTTGATGGCTGGGCCGGCGCGGTGGCCGCAATGGCCGGGGAAGGGGCCGGAACCGGGCCGGGCGAGAGCCGGGGGGAAAAGGACCGCAGCCGTTCGTACACGGCGAAGGCCCCGGCCAGCTCCAGCCTGCGGAACGTCGGGGCCAGGGCCAGCGCTGCCTGCGAGGGCCGGTCGTCCCCGGGGACCAGATGATACTCCGGGCTGGAGAGGAAGCTGGCCCGCCCGATACGGAAAGCGCCGGGCTGAAGGTCCGCCATGCGCGGAAGCACGAAGACATGCAGGCGTACGTCGCCCAGCGCGGGCGCGGTGGCGCGGGCCTTGAGCAGAAAGTCGGGCAGGGCGTCGCCGCCATGGCCCAGGCCCACTCCGGCCAATTTCCGGCCGGCGGATTCCAGCCCGGCGGAGCCCGCCAACTCGGTGAACTTCTGGGCCATGCGGGGGCCGTCGTCCACCTGCAGACCCTCCACGAAGGAGTCGCCCCAGAAGGCCACCTTCGGCCCTTCGGGCAGGCGACCGCCGGGCAGGCCCCGGATGCCGTGCTCGCCCACGCTGGAACTGGCCCAGCCCTCGCCCCTGGTGCGCGAGGTGGTTCCCGGTGTGGCCACGTAGAGGTTCAGGGCCGTGTCGAAGCTTACCGGCTGCACCGTGTCCAAAAATACGGCTCCGGCCAGCCAGGCCGCAGCCAGGGAAAGCGCCAGCCCAAGCGCCCAGTGGCGGGGCGTGGGCTGGCTCACGGTCGCTCTCCGGCCAGTTCCAGCAGCAGCGCCTCGGTGCGCTCCACCATGCGCTCCACGCTGAAATTCGCCTCCACACGCTGGCGGCAGGCCCGGCGCAGGCCCGCGCCCTCGCGCTCCAGGCGCTCCAGCTGGGCCAGCATGGCCCCGGCCAGGGCCTCGTGGTCGCGCCTGGGGGCCACGGCTCCGGCGTCGCCCACCACCGGCGCGGCGTCGCCCACGTCGGTGGTGGCGCAGGGAACCCCGCAGGCCATGGCCTCGCCCAGCACGTTGGGGAAGCCCTCGCCATAGGCCGAGGCCAGGCAGAGCAGATCCAGGGCGTTGTTCACGGCGGTCATGTCGCCCCTGGCTCCGGCCCAGGTCAGCTTTTCGCCCAGGCCCAGGGTTCCGGCCTGGCGGCGCAGTTCGCTGGCGTAGCCTTCCGGCCCGCCGCCCACGCACACGAAACGGGCCTCCGGCCTGCGCATGGCCACCAGGGCCGCGGCCTTCAGGAAATTCGCATGGTCCTTCATGGGGTCCAGCCGGGCCACAATGCCGATGAGCGGGGCCTCCGGCGCGGCGCCCCATTCTTCGCGCAGGGGCAGGCCCAGGGCGCGGTCCGGTCGGCAGCGCGCGGTGTCGATGCCGTTGGGAACCACACGAAGCTTGTGCGCGGCCATGCCCCTGGCGGCGGCGTGGGCGCGCCCGGCCTCGGAGTTGCAGATTACGAGGTCGGCCAAGCCGGAGAGGCCCGCCTCCAGCCGGTGCAGCAGCGCCCCGGCCCTCCCGCTGGAGTAGTCGGCATGGTCCACGGGGGTGGCCCGCACGCCCATGACCAGCTTCGTGGCGGGGAACAGAGGCTTGAGCAGCGCGCCCAGCACGCAGGGCGTGGATAGGAAGGCGTAGTGCGCCCGGGGGCGGAAGGAGCGCACCAGTCCGGCCAGGCGCAGGAGCATGCGCGGGTTGTCCAGGCGGCTGCGCTTTTCCAGCAGCGCCAGGCGCGCGCCGCCCAGTTCGCCCTCCAGCGGGCCGCCCTGGCCCAGCACGGCGCAGAGCACCTCGTGGCCGCGCGCGCTCAGGCCGCGGGCCAGTTCCGCATATTGCCGCTCCGCCCCGCCAAGGGCCAGGGAGGGGATGCTCAGGAGGATGCGCATGGCCTGGCTCCACCGCCGCCGGAGGCCCGGAACACGAACTCGTTGCACCCGGACTTGCCGCCCACGGTGCGCAGTTCCACGAGTTGGAAGCCCCTGTCGCGGTGGAAGCGGAAGACCTCCTCCGGGGTGCTGGTCTCGAACGGCCAGCCGCCCGCCCAGTCCACCACGTCGTGCCAGAAGCTCATGCCCCGGGGCAGGCCCGCGCGCCGGTGGCGGGCCAGCGGGTTGCGGCCCCGGATGAGGTCGGCGGCAAAGAGCGCGGACCCCACGCCCAGGGCGTATCCGGCGGCGATGGCCAGCTTGCCCGGCCCGGGCGCGGCGTTGTAGGCGCGCTTGAGCAGCCGGTGCAGGGGGGTGAAGAAGGGCTGGTGGTTGTACAACGCGATGGCCAGCAGCCCGCCGGGGGCCACGGCGCGCGCGGCGTTCTCCATGGCGGCCCACTGGGCGCCGGTGTGGTGCAGCACGCCCCAGCTGTACACGATGTCGAACCGGCCCAGGGCCTCCATGAACGCGCAGTCCAGCACGGAGCCGCGCAGGATCGCCCAGTCCGGGTCGCCGGTGCGCAGGCTCTGGCGCAGGCCCTCGGCGCAGGCCACGGAGTCCGGGTCGTAGTCCATGGAGGTGACGACCGCGCCCATGCGCCGCGCCGCCAGCGAGAACAGCCCGCTGCCGCTGCCGATGTCCAGCAGCCGCAGCCCGGAGAGGTCGCCACGGCCCAGCAGCGCGGCCAGCGAATCCTGGGCCTGCGCCAGCCGGGACTCGTCCAGCCGCTCCAGAAAATCGCGCCAGTTGGCCCCGAAGCGGAAGCGTCCGCCACGGCCCACCTCGGCGTTCCATGTGTCGTTCATGCCGCCCATGCTATCCGAACCTCCTCGGCATGGTCAAACGGCCCCGCCCTGCTCCCGCCGCCAGGCCAGGAACATCAGCACGTCCCAGAGGATGAAGGTCCAGTGCTGGTGCCCGCGCAGAACGCCCGCCCACATGCGGTCCACCTGGCGGAAGTTCAGCAGGTCGGCGTCCCGGCGCCTGCCGGTGGCCAGCAGGTCCTCGGCCCAGGGGCGCAGCTGGCCGGGCAGCCACTGCTGCAGCGGGATGCCGAAGCCCATCTTGGGCCGGTCGATGAGCTGGCGCGGAACGTGGGAGTAGAGCAGCCGCCGCAGCAGGTGCTTGCCCTGGCCGTCCCGGACCTTGAACTCCGTGGGCAGGCTGGCGGCGAACTCCACGACCCGGTGGTCCAGCAGGGGCACGCGGGCCTCCAGGCTCACGGCCATGCTGGCCCGGTCCACCTTGGTCAGGATGTCGTCGGGCAGGTACATGGAGATGTCCCAGAGCGACATGCTGCGGAACAGGTCGCGCGAGTCGGGCACCAGATCCAGCGCGGTCGGGGCCTCGGGCCCGGCTCCGGGTACCAGGCTGGCCGGGCGGCTGTGGTGCGAGAGCATCCGTTTGTAGAACTCCGGAAAGGTCTTCTTGCCCACGGCGTCCAGCCGCCAGAGGAAGCGCTGACCCAGGGCCCCCAGCCGGTGCGCGGCGCGTTCCGGGCGCAGCCGCGAAACCTGGGACAACGCCAGGCGCAGGGGCCAGGGGATGCCCCGCAGCCGCCGCCACCACTCGGCGGCGTAAGCGTAGCGGTCGTAGCCGAAAAAGAGCTCGTCGCCGCCGTCGCCGGAGAGCGCCACGGTGACATGCTGGCGGGCCAGGCGGCACACCGCCAGGGTGGGAATCTGGGAGGAGTCGGCAAAGGGCTCGTCCCAGAAGCGCGGCACCTGGGGCACGGTGTCCAGAAGGTCCTGCTCGGAGACCATGAGCTCGGTGTGGTCGCAGCCCAGATGGGCGGCCACGGCGCGGGCGTGCGGGGCCTCGTTGAAGCGCTCCTCGGCGAAGCCGATGGAGAAGGTCTTCACGGGCCGGGCGCTCTGGGCCTGCATCAGCGCCACCACCAGCGAGGAGTCTATGCCGCCTGAGAGGAATGCCCCCAGCGGCACGTCGGAGAGCATACGCAGCCCCACGGCGTCCATCAGCAGGGCCTCCAGCCGTTCCAGGGCCTCGGCTTCGGTGCCCCGGAAGGGCGCGGCCTCACCCTGGACGAAGGCCTCTCCGGCGCTCCAGTAGCGGGCTAGCTCCGGCTCCCGGCCGGGCCGGAGCGTCAGGATGTGGCCGGGCGGCAGCTTGCGCGCGCCGGTGTGGATGCTCCAGGGCGCGGGGATGTAGTTGTGGCGGAAATAGAGGGTTAGCGCCTCGCGGTCCACGTCGGCGTTGAAGCCGGGATGGGCGCGCAAGGCCTTCAGCTCGGAGCCGAAGACGAAGTCCTTGCCCGCAAATCCGTAGTACAGCGGCTTGATGCCCAGCCTGTCGCGCACAAGCGAGAGGGTCCGCTCCTTTTTGTCCCACAGGGCGAAGGCGAACATGCCGATGAAGCGGCGCACCGCGGCCTCAAGCCCCCACTGCTCGATGGCCGCGAGCATGACCTCGGTGTCGCTGCCGCCCCGGAAGGCGTGGCCCAGCGGCTCCAGCTCCGCGCGCAGGCGGGCGAAGTTGAACACCTCGCCGTTGAAGCAGATGACGTAGCGTCCGCTCTGCGACGGCATGGGCTGGCGGCCCAGGGGCGAGAGGTCCAGGATGGACAGCCGCCGGTGCCCGAACCCGATGCCCGTAGCCTCGTCCAGCCACAGGCCGGAGTCGTCCGGACCGCGGTGGGCGATGGTGTCGGTCATGGCCCGCAGCAGGTCTGCAAGCGGCCTGGCCGGGGCGGGGGCGAGTATGCCGGTTATGCCGCACACGGTGTGTCTCCTTCCGGACCTAGGCCTGGCGCGCCGGGAACAGGCGCGCGGCGTCGTGGTCGTTGATGCTCAAAACCCGGTCCAGTTCCGCTCCCCGCTTGCGCAGGACAAAAACGGCCTCCCCGTCCCGGTAGCGTTCGTTGTTTTGCGAAACGACGAGAGAGCCGCCCTCGCAGAGGCTTCTGGCGATGTTGGCCACCCCGCGCCGCAGTTCGTCGTCGGTGAAGTAGCTGCAATTGAGCAGGTTGGCGCACTTGATGATCTGGAACGGCGGCGTAAGCGCATCCCGGAACAGGTCGAAGCGCTGGATGGCCGGGATGGCGAACTCCGTGCGCAGGACCGGGTTGGCCGTCTCGATGCGCGCAAGCTCCGGGGGGCCCTGCAGGCCCAGCGGCGTCAGGTCAAAGGAGAAACAGAGCATCTTCAGCAGCTTGAGATTGCGGTCGCTGTCGTAGAACAGCGTGCCCAAGGGGGTGCGCTTCCGGAAAAACACGTTGTGGCGGTCGGTGAGGACGACCTGCGCGAAACGGTCGCGCTGACGCAGCAGGCCCAGCGCCGAACTGCCGTCCGAAACGCCGACCTCGAGCAGCCGGGGGGCGTCGAACTCCGCCGCGAGGCGCAGGACCTCGCGGTCGGCCAGGTTGGTCCTGTCGCGGCCCGTGAGCTTGAAGATGGCCCCGAAGCGGAAGTGCGACACCGCCTGGCTGAACCATTCCCCCAGCGTTTCCGGCGGCGCGCCGCAGGCCAGGGTGTTCTCCAGCAGCGCCGGGGTGAAGCGCAGGAAGAGCCCGAGCCAGTCTTGGGCGTTCAGGCTGGCGCGGCCGATGCGCCGCAGCAGGCGGATGCTGTCGATGCTGAGTTTGAGGCTTGAAAGCACGGAGAGGGCCAGCTTCGCGTTCATGCGCCGCGCTCCCCGGTCCCATCGTGACCGGCGGTCGCCACGGCTGCCTGGGGCCGCACCTGGGCCAGCAGCGCGTCCCAGCGCCTCAGCGTGCTCTCCAGCGAGAAGCGCTCAAGCGCCTCGGGCGCGCGGGCGCCCATGCGCAGGCGCAGGTCCTGGTCGGCCATGAGCCGCCCCAGCGCCGCGGCCAGGGCGTCCACGTCCAGCGGAGGCACGAGCAGCCCGTCCACCTCGTGGCGGATGATCTCCGCCGGCCCGCTCGGGCAGTCGAAGGAGACCACCGGAAGCCCGGCCACCAGTGCCTCGGCGATGACGTTGCCGAAGCCCTCGTAGCCCGAGGAGAGCGCGAAGAGGTCGCCCTTGGCCAGTTCCGCCGAGAGGTCGGCGGTCCAGCCCGGCAGCCGCACCCGGCCCCGCAGGCCGGACTCCTCCACCAGCCGCTCCAGGTCGGGCCGCAGCCCGCCTTCCCCGTGGATGACCAGGCTCCAGTCCGGGTGCAGCGGGGCGATCTTGGCGAAGGCGCGGATCAGCAGGTCGAAGCGCTTCTGCTCCACCAGTCTGCCTGCGGCCACCACGGTCCAGGGGCCCCCGCGGCACAGGTCGGCCTGGGCCCTGGCCGGGGCCACGGGGTTGGGAATCACCGCCAGCCGCCTGGCCCGGAAGTGCCCCGCGGACCACTCGGCCGCCGCGCGGGTCAGGTTCACCAGGGCCGCCGCGCGCGGGTAGACCAGTTCGCGGCAGCGTTCCCAGAAGCGACCGAAATGATACTGGCCCGGGTGGGTCTGCTCCATGACCACCACG
This sequence comes from Pseudomonadota bacterium, assembly GCA_023438245.1. Lineage (GTDB taxonomy): Bacteria > Desulfobacterota > Desulfovibrionia > Desulfovibrionales > Desulfovibrionaceae > Humidesulfovibrio. The sequence goes on from JAEXRD010000046.1 coordinate 19,642, forward strand.
GGCGCGCGCAGACCCAGGCAGGCCAGCAGGGTGCGCGTGTTGATGGGGCCGTCGAAGGCCACCACCACCTCGGGCCTGGTGCGCTGAACCGCCAGCCGCAGCCGCAGCAGGTTGCGCAGAAGCCGTGCCCCGGCCTGGAATCTGTTGCGGGCGGGCCTGTCGCTCAGGTCGATGCGCGTGAGCGCGATCTCTTCGCGCACGGGAAAGTCGGGGCCGTCGCCCTCGTCCGGCAGAATGGCCAGGATGGACACCCGGTGGCCGCGCAGCGCCCAGCCGTTGGCCCAGGTGACGGCGGCCAGGGTGGAGCCGCCGCCGCGCACGTTGCTGACGACAACGGTCAACCTCATGCGGACTCCCCGCCGTCCTGCGCGCCGCGCATGCGGATGAGGCGCGCGGGCACCCCGCCCACCACGGCGAATTCCGGCACGTCGCGCGTCACCACGGCCCCGGCGCCGACGATGGCCCCCCGGCCGATGGCCACGCCGCAGGTGACCACGGCGTTGGCCCCGATCCAGACGTCGTCGCCCACGGTGATGGCGGCGTAGGACAGGCCCTGGCTCTTCATGGGCCGGTCAATGCGGGCGCTGTTGTGGCGGGAGGTGTCCATGACCACGTTGGGCCCGACCATGACGTTGGCCCCCAGGGTCAGCGGCGCGTCGCCGCCGGAGCCCAGGCGCACGTTCTTGTTCAGGTAGCAGCCCGGCCCCAGCCGCAGCGGGGCGCCTGCGCACAGCAGGGTGCAGCCGCGCTCCACGGCCACGCCGTCGCCCAGCGAAAGATTGCCAAGGCGGCTGATTTCCACGCCTTCCAGGATGTCGAAGGAACTCCCCGAGGCCAGCAGCGGGCGGTAGGCCGCGCGGCGCAGGAACACCCCCAGGCGCGTGGGCGCGGCCTGGAGCAGCCAGCACAGCAGGTCCACGGGGAGGTTCAGCAATGTCTTCAGCGTCATGGGCGGCCTCCTTGTCTTCCGGCGGAGACGGCCTGGATCAGCTCGTCCCACTGGGCCATGATCCGGTCCGGGTGGAAGCGGCGGCTCACGTCCCGGGCCGCCGCGCCCAGGCGCTGCCGCAGCCCCTCGTCGGCCATGAGGCGCGCCAGCGCTCCGGCCAGGGCCTGGACGCCGCCGCTGGGCGTCAGCAGGCCGTTTTCGCCGTCTTTCACGATGTCCGCCGGGCCGCTGGGGCAGTCCGTGCTCACGCAGGGCAGCCCGGCGGCCATGGCCTCGCACAGGGCGTTGGGAAAACCTTCGTACAGCGAGGAGAGCGCATACGCATCCGCCTGGGCCAGCAGCCCGCCCACGTCGGCCACGTGGCCCAGGAAGCGGACCCTGGAGTCCAGGCCGAGCTCGCGGGCCAGCCGTTCCAGCTCCTGGCGCTGCGGGCCCAGCCCGGCGACGCATAGCGTCCAGTCCGGCTGGCTGGTTGCGGCCTGGGCGAAGGCGCGCAGCAGCAGGCCGTAGTTCTTCTGGGGGTAGAGCCTGCCCACCGCCAGCAGGCAGGGCCTGGGCAGCCTGGGCGCGTCGCCGCGGTCGGGCATGGGCAGCACGGGGTTGCCCACCACCTCCACCCCGCGCGGGGTCCACCAGCGGCAGTAGTCCGCGATCTCCCGCGTTTGCACCACGAGGCGGCTGGCCAGCGGGTAGGTCAGCCTGCGCATCAGGTTCCAGATGGCGCCGATGCGCTCGTGGGCGGGGTGCACGCGCTCGGAGATGATGACCGGGATGCCGGTGCCCAGCAGCGCCAGGAGGGTGCGCACGTTGGCGGTGTCGATGAAGCTGATGACGGCCCGGGGCCGCTCCCGCACCATGGTCCGGCGCATTGTCCGCAGGCGGTGCCAGTTGTTGCGCAGGCTTTCCAGGAGCGTGGGCGAGAAGCGGTTGAGCGCCAAGTACAGCACCCGCACGCGCGGGTCCAGGGGGTAGAAGGGCGGGCTGGCGCCGTCCTCGAAGCTGACCAGCGACACGCTCCTGCCCTGTGCGGCCCAGTGGTTGGCCATGTGCGTCAGCACGCGGGCGGCCCCGCCGCCTTCCAGGGTGGTGGTGAGAAGCAGGATGCTCATGCGGCGAGGCCGGAAAATGTGTGCATAAGGTCTCTTCTCCGCAGGGTCGGCGGGGGGGGGGGCGGGCCGCCCCCCCCCCCC
>JAEXRD010000077.1 GCA_023438245.1 Pseudomonadota bacterium
ACCCTAAAAAGCGCCGGTCTCGTGCCTGGGCCAGGTGCCGTTGTAGCCCCGGCAAAGGAAATAGTGGAAGCTGCGCACGGGCTGGCCGCGCACCACGGCCACGTGGCGGTACGGGCCCTCCACGCTCTCGAACATGTCCTTCAGGCCCGGCGGGGCCCACTGCGTGTCCGTGCGGGTGACGAACACCGCGTCCCAGCCCTTCTTGTCCTGCGGGCCGGGCCACATGTCGTACTGGTTCATGCGCCGGTGGGTGGTCCACAGGCAGTACGCGCGCTGCTGGCCGGGCACGTAGAACGACAGCGCCGCGGTGATGTCGTAGACCTCGCTCAGGAAGAACACGCGGGAGCGGTCGGCGAACTGTTCGCGGGCCACCTCGTCCACGCGCTGGCCGATCTCGCGCCAGCCCTTGAGCTTGTTGGCCGGGTTCAGCCCCGGCGGCAGCGGCAGCAGCTGGTGCACGTGGATGAAGGCCAGCAGGGCCACGCTCACGGCCATGCCCGCCACGGCCCAGGTGCGGGCCTTGGGCGCGGAGGGCTTGAACAGCGCCCGCTCCAGCCCCGTGGCGGCCAGCAGCGCGGCGGGCACGAAGCTCATGGCGTTCCAGTTGGCCAGCACCTGCGCGTGCAGGCTCCAGAAGAACAGGAAGGCCGTGAGCGGCCAGAAGAACACGCCCAGGAGCACGTTCTGCTGGGTGGTCAGGGCCTGCCCGGCATCGGCGCGCAGGGGTTCCACGTCGCGCCCGTGGCGGAAAACGCTCCAGCAGCGCACAAGCGCCTTCCAGCCCGCCACGCAGGCCAGGACGAACCACCAGGGCTGCGCGAAGCCCAGCATGGCGCCCAGGTACTCCGGCACGCGGGTGAGCCGGAAGGGCTTTTGCGAGGCCTCGCCGGACACGCCCACCAGGTGCGCCACGTGCTTGTAGCTCACGAAGTCGTTCTGGATGTTCCAGACGAGCGTGGGCAAAAAGCCCAGGGCCAGGCCCAGGGCAACGGCTCCGGCCAGGCGCGGAACGACCCCTGCGGGCAGCCTGCGCGCGCGCCAGAGCAGGAAAAGATACACCCCGGCATAGGCCGTGAAGGCCAGCATGGTGTACTTGGCCAGCACGCCCACGGCCAGCGCGGCGACGAGCAGCAGATGGGGCCACGCGCCCCGGCTCTTGCCGTTTTCGGCCGGGGTTGTGGCGGCGTAGAGCGCGGCCATGGCCAGCGCCCAGCAGAGCACGAAGGGGTTGTCCGTGGTGGCCATGATGCCCAGGGCCGCGAACAGCGGGAACACGCACGTGAGGAACACGGCCAGCGCGCCCAGCACCGGGCGCTTCCACAGGCCCGCCACCAGCCACCAGAGCACGGCGGGCAGGGCCGCGGCCATGAGGATGGTGGCCAGGCGCACGCCCAGCTCGGTGTTCCCGGCCACCCAGGTGCCCACCCAGATGGTCCAGGCGATGAGCGGGCCCTTGGAGTAGTAGGTCAGCTGCGGGGTGCGGGTCCAGTCCCAGTACTGGGCCTCGTCCTGCACCAGGCCCAGCTGGCTGGTGGAGACGAACCACAGCCGCACCAGCGTGGGCACGAGGATGAACGCGAGCGCCCACAGGCCCGGGCGGCGGCGCAGGGAGTCGATGAGGCGCTGGACCATGGGGCGTTCCTAGATCTTCTGGCCGGGGGCCGGAAAGGTCGGCGCGCCGTCGGCCACGCGGATGGCGCTGACGATGACGTCCTTGCCGTAGAACAGCTCCGGCCCGGTGATGACCGAGGCCACGAAGGCGTTGTAGGCGCGGTTTTCGGGCTTGGTCTTGTCGTGCTCCACGGCGCGGGGCTTGTGGGTCAGCACGGCGTGGCGCGTGGCCAGCGCCACCAGCGGGCGCAGGGGCGCGAAGAGCCGGTCGGAGGCGGAGAAATAGCTGCTGCCCGCGCCGGTGACGGCGAACCCGGTCTTGCGCAGGAAATAGTCCATCTCCGGGTAGCCGATGAGGTTGATGTGCGCCTCGCCGAAGGCCACGTCCAGGTTGATGGGCGACTTCATGCCCCGGTAGAAGCCCGTGAACAGGTGCATCAGCCGCGAGCGGATCTGCAGCCGGTTGGGAAAGGTCAGCACCAGGCGGCCGCCGGGGGCCAGCAGGCGCGCGAACTCGCGCAGGGTGTGCGGCACGCTCTCCACGTGCTCGATGACCTCGCGGCAGAGCACCACGTCGAAGCTGGCGTCGGGCAGGGGCACGGCCCGGTTCAGGTCGGCCTCGATCTCGGTGACGCCGGGAATGCCCTGGAGGCGGTAGTTGGAGATGGTGACCTCGTGGCCACGGTCCGCCAGCTCGCGCGAGAGGTAGGCCTGGCCCGCGCTGGCCTCGAACACGCGCAGGCGGCGCTGGGCCGCCGGAATGGCTAGCTCCGGGGCCAGGGAGGCCATGACCCCGTCCTTGGCCACGTCGCGGCGGTGCTTGTGCACCTGCTGGCCGCCCAGGCGGATGTGGGAATGCTTGCTCATGCGGAAAGATCACCTCTGGCGCGGTGTGCGCTTGGGCCGGTTTCTAGCCTCTGGGCCGGGCTTTGGCAAGGCTGGGCCCGCCGCGCCGCCCCCCGGCGTCAGAGCGGGAGGCCCTACAGCAGGCGGAAGGCCAGCGCCGCCACGACGGTGGGGGCCAGCGCCCCCGCCAGCAGGCCCAGCGGGCTCACCGCGCCGCCGGGGAAGTGCCGCCTGAGCAGCGCCACGCCCGCCGGGTTGGGCGCGTTGGCGATGACCGTGAGCCCGCCGCCGGTGACCGCGCCCGCCACCAGCAGGTACTTCAGGTCCTCGGGCAGGCCCTGCACCAGGCTGCCCAGATAGGTCAGCGCGGCGTTGTCGGTAATGGCGGTAAGCGCCGTGGCGCCGAAGAACATGGCCTCCCCGCCCAGGCTGGTCAAGAGCGGCTCCAGCCACCACTGCTGGCGGCCGCCCAGCACCACCAGCCCGGCCAGGAAGAAGGCCACCAGCAGGCCCTCGCGCAGGATCAGCCGGTCCTGGTGGCGCTTGTAGGCCTGGGCCACGCCCAGGAACAGCAGGAACAGGCCCAGGAACAGCGGCGGATGGTGGGCGAAGGCCACCACCCCGGCCAGCAGCAGCACGTGGATGAGCGTGAGCACGGGCGGCACGGGGCGCTTGTCCTCCGCCTGCCCCTCCTCCTCCGCCGGGGACTCCAGGCGCGCCAGCTCGCGCCAGAACAGCGCCACCAGGCCCACGGCGTTCGCCCCCACGGCCAGGGCCGCCTTCCAGCCGAAGTGGCCGAACATGAAGGCCATGTCCCAGCCCCACTGCCCGGCCACCATGAGCACCGGGGGCGCGGCGTAGGGCGTCAGCGTGCCGCCGATGCTGACATTGACGAACAGCACGCCCAGCGCCGCGTACTTGAGCCGGGCGCCCACCGGCTGGTCGAACAGGCGGCGCGAGAGCATCAGCGCGGCCAGCGTCATGGCCGCGGGCTCGGTGATGAACGAGCCCAGGAGCGGCACCAGGACCAGCGCCGCCAGCGTGAACCCGGCGGCCCCGGGCAGGGGCAGCGCGCGGGCCACGCCGCCCACCAGGGCCGAGGCGACGCGCAGGATGGGCCGGGTGGCGGCCATGACCATGATGGCGAACACGAACAGCGGCTCGGTGAAGTTGCGGCTGTCGGCGTACGCGGTGGCGGCCTGGCCGCCCTCCAGGGCGAAGTTGGCGCACATGAGCAGGATGGCCCAGAAGCCGAACACCACCTCCACCTCGCCCATGAGGTGCCACAGGCCCGCGTGGCGCGAGTCGGTGCGGGCCATGCGCTCGAAGCGCGAGGCCAGGAAGGTGTGGAGCACGGCCAGGGCGAAGAGGGCGGCGGCGGTGATTTCGATGGTCGTGGGCTGCATGGCGTCTCCTTGAGGGCTGGAGGCGTCCGCATGGCGGAAGGCGGATGGCGTCAGCGGATGTAGTTGGGAATGTTGAGCAACAGGTTTGTGGTGTAGGTGATCATCTTGTCCATGATCCAGGGAAAGGCCAGCACAAGGGCGATGAACATGGCCACCAGCTTGGGCACGAGCGAGAGCGTGGAGTCCTGGATCTGGGTGGCGGCCTGAAAGATGGACAGCAGCACGCCCACGGCCAGGCCCACGGCCATCATGGGCAGGGAGATGACCAGGGTCAGCTCCATGGCCTCCCGGGCGAAGCCGACGACGAATTCAGGCGTGATGGCCATAGGTTACACCTCTCCCGTCGTCAGAGGAAGGAGTTCACCAGCGAGCCGATCATGAGCGTCCAGCCATCCACCAGGATGAACAGCAGGATCTTGAACGGCAGCGCCACGGTGGCTGGCGGCAGCATCATCATGCCCATGGAGAGCAGGATGCTGGCCACCACCATGTCCAGGATGAGGAAGGGGATGTAGATGAGGAAGCCTATGGTGAAGCCGGTCTTGAGCTCGCTGATGGTGTAGGCGGCCACGAGCATGATGGTGGGCACCTGCTCCTTGTTCTGGGGCCGCTCCTCCTTGGTGATGGAGTAGAAGATGGACAGGTCCTTCTCGCGCGTGTGCTTGAACAGGTACTCGCGCACGGGCACCTGGGCCTTGTCCAGGGCCTCCTTGAAGCCGATCTTCTCCTCCATGTAGGGCTGGAAGGCCTGGTCGTTCACGCTTTTTATCACCGGGCCCATGATGACGATGGTCATGAACAGGGCCAGCGAGGTGAGGATCTGCGTGGGCGGCATCTGCGGGGTGCCCATGGCCTGGCGCAGGAAGTGGAACACGATGATGATGCGCGTGTAGCTGGTCATGGTCAGCACGATGGAGGGGGCCACCGTGAGCACGGTGAACAGGAACAAGAGCTCCAGGGCCACGCTGACCTTGCCCGGCTCGTTCTGCCCGGCGGAGAGGGTCATGGTCAGCGCGGGGGCGGCGGGTCCGGCCGCGGGCGCGGCGGCCTGGGCCAGGGCCGGGCCGAACAGGAAGAGCCCGGCCAGGGCCAGGCTGAAAAGCAGCGCGAAGGCGCTAGTTCTTTTTGGGCGGCGCGGAGAGGGAGTCGAACAGGTCGCGGATGGCGTCGCGGTCGATGCTTCCGGGCGACTTGAGCACCGGCTCGGGCATGATGCCGCCCGGCTGGCCCGGCTGCTGGGGAGCGGGCTGGCCGAGCTGGTCGAGGGCCTGGCTGATGGCCTGGCTGACGGGGTGGGCAGGGGCAGGCTGCGGCACGGGCTGCCCGGCTGGCTGTGAGGCGGCGCGGGGCGCAGACTGGCCCGGCAGGGGCCGGACGGCGTCCTTGGGCCAGGCGAGCAGGTCTGCGAAAATCTTGGGGTCATCGGCTTCCTTGGAGCTTTCCCCGCCCTGTCTGGGGTCGCGGGGCGGGGTCAGGTCGGCCAGGGTGTTGATGCTCTCCTCGGTGATGCCCAGCACCAGAACGCGGTCGTGCACGCGGACCACGGCCACGCGCTGGCGCGAGCCGAGGCTGAGCTGGCCCACCATGTACATGTCCACGCGCTCGCCCGCGGCGCGCGCCGCGCCGGGCAAGAAGCGCTTCATGAGCCAGACCACGGCGAAGACCAGCCCGATGATGGCGGCCAGCGCCGCAACCATCTTCACAATGTCAAAAAAGAGCTGATCAGGCAAGCTGCTTCACCCTCTCTATGGGGCTGATGATGTCTGTCAGGCGGATGCCGAACTTCTCGTTGATGACCACGGCCTCGCCGCGGGCCACCAGCTTGCCGTTGACAAAAATCTCCATGGGCTCGCCGGCGAGCTTGTTCAGCTCCACCACGCTGCCCTGGCCCAGCTGCAAAAGCTCGTTGATGAGCAGTTTGGTGCGCCCAAGCTCGGCGGAGACGTCCAGCGGAATGTCCAGGATGAAGTCCAGGTCGCGCTTGGTGCCGGGACTCTGACGCTGGCTCTTGTACTCGCTGGTCATGTCCGGGAAGGCGGGCTCGTGGGTCTGGGTGCGCAGGAAGCCCTGCTCCTTCTCCTTCTTGACCCCGTCCTCCTCCTGGGTGGCCAGGGCCTTGGCCCATTCGTCGGCCAGGGCCTCGTCGCCACTCCCCTTGTCGCCGGAGGCTTCCGCATCCCCGCCGAGCGCGGCGGCCCATTCCTTGGCGAGTTCGTCCTGGTCTTCGTTGTCGGCCATGGGTCCCTTCTCCCTTTGTGTGGTGTGTGCCCCGGCCAAGCCGGCAGGGGCGCCCGCACAACCCAATGCAAATTGCGTGCTACTGGATCACGATCTCCGTGATGTACACCCGGAGGACCTTCTGCTCGCCCAGCACCAGGGTCAGCCGCTCCACGATCTCCTTCTTCAGGAGGATCTTGCTCTCGATGCTGGCCAGGTCGTCGTAGGTCTTGCTGGACAGGAGCAACAGGAGCGCGTCCTTGACCTTGGCCATGTTCTTGTTCAGGGCGTCGGCCGCAAGCTTGTCCTTGACCTCCACGTCCAGGGCCAGCTTCAGGTAGCGCCTGCCCTGCGGCTCGGAGAGGTTCACCAAGAGCGGCGGGATGCTCACCAGTTCGCTGCCGCCCTCCGGCCCGGCGCCGCCGCCCTCCTTGCCGCCTTCCTTCTTGTCGCCGCCCTCGGCCTTCTTCTCGCCGTGGGCGTCGGCCTTTTCCTCGGTCTTCTGCTCGGTGGCGTTGTCGCCCTCGGCGGCCTTCTTCTTGGCGAAGAACATCTTGTAGCCGAAAAAGCCGCCGCCGCCCAGAAGCGCCAGCAGCACCACGAGGATCACGATCTTGATGATGAGCTTCTTCTTGGAGGGCTTGGCTTCCGCGGCGTCGAGGTTTTCGCCCTCGGCCGGGGGAGCCTTCTCTTCCTTCTTCTTGGCCACGTTGGCACCCGCCTTGTTGTCATGCCGCCGGGAAAACGGCCCGGCCCGCAGGATTCGCACCAGTTGTCCGAAGCCTTATCGGCATGCTCCGGGAAAGATATAGCCAATTCCGAGCCGGAAGCGCAAGCGGCCCGTGCACCTGCCCATGCGCCTGGCACCGGCGGCCCGGCCATAGGCCCAGGCAATGGCCCGCGCCCCTATCGAAAAACTTCGTCGACATATTGAATTTTATTGCGCCAAACCCTTGACCGCAACACCCGCGGGCGCGTAACACCGCCCTCCGTGTCATCGAGAAAAAGTCTAGACTATCCCCGCCCCCATTGCAATGCCAGTGGGTTAGCCTTGCCCCGCACGGGGAAAGGTGCGCCCTGGCACGGAACGTGCTTCTCCACCGGCATGGCAAAGTCCCGCACCCCCTTCCTGCGCCGCGCGCGCACGCCGCTTCTGGCCCTGCTGGGCCTGTGGCTGTTCTGTGCCGGGGGCTGCGCCATGCTGCCCATCGCGCTCACCGGGGCCTCCTTCGCCGTGCCGCAGGCCGCCAGCCTGGCCATGAGCGGCGTGAAAGCCGCCCACAAGGCCGGATACGTGGCCACCGACGAGCGCGATCCCAACACCATCATGCGCGACAACATGCTGGCCCTCAACGGCCAGAGCGCGCTGGTGAACGACAAGGCCGCCAGCGACGTGCACGTCTACGCCTTCACCGGCGACCTCTTCGCCACCGGCCTGGTGGACACCCCGGAGCAGCGCGACCGCATCGTCGCCACCCTGCGCGGCGTGCGCGGCGTGGACGAGGTCAAGGGGCTGATCCGCCTGCGCAGCGACCCCAAGGTGTACGCCCGCATGAGCGACACCGCCCTGCAGAACTACGTGCGCATGGCCCTGGGCAGCCACCTGCTGCACAAGAACGCCCAGGTGGAGATCGACGCCGTGGGCGGCGAGGTGTGCATCATGGGCGTGGTGGGAACCCACGCCGAGGCGCTCGACCTCATCCAGTACGTGGAGTCCACCACCGGCGCGCGGGCCAACTCGCTCTTGGCCATCCGCGACGAATTCGCCGCCGATCTGCCGCAGACCAACCGCCGCTACCTGCTGACAACCTCGGCGGAGGCCGGGCTGGCCTCCCAGGCCCCCGTGGCCGAGCGGGGCCCGGCCCTGCCCCGCGGGCCGGTGCACTACGCCCTGGTGCCGCTCCAGCAGGCCTATCCGGGCTTCTACGCCGCCCAGGACGAAAGCCCCGCCGTGCATGCCGCCTGGAACAAGACGCGCCTGCGCCTGGGCCAGCGGCTGGAAGCCCTGGCCAAGCGCGAGAAGAGCGAACTGGCGCGCGTGGAGCTGCGCACCCTGGCCGCGCAGGTCACCACCGACCGCGACCTTTCCATCACCGACCGCCTGAGCGTGGCCCACGCCCAGGCCCGCGACCCGCACGCCAGGCAGGCCATCAAGGCCCTGCTCTCGGTGTACTAGGGTGTGAGCGGCCCCCGGCTTATCCGCCCCGCCCTCCGACGCTTTTCCCCACGCACCCTGTCAACAGGGTATTTTTGTCCTTTTCCCGGCCAAAACCATGCCATTTTCGGCCTCGTCGAAAACCTGGGGTATACTGCCGCAAACCCCAAGGAGGACGACGATGCCCGATGACCTGACCCTGACCGTGGCCTACGCCCGCTGCTTCGAGGGCGAGGCCGGACGCCTGGTGCTGGAGGACCTGGCCCGGCGCGGCCTGCTGCGCGAGAGCACCTTCCACCCCGATCCGCACCGCGCGGCCTTCAACGAGGGCCGCCGCAGCCTGGCGCTGCACGTGCTGCGCATGCTGGAGCGACCCGGGGCGGCGCGCCAGGCTCCCGCCCCTGCCCATCACCCCTGACAGCCCGAAGGGGGCGAAGGGGGGGCGAAAAAAAAGGGGGAGCCCGAAGGCTCCCCCCAGATGGCCAATGGCCGGTGAAGTCTTAGGACTTCTTCTCTTCCTTCTTCTCGGCGGGAGCGGCCGGGGCAGCGCCGTCGGCGGGCTTGGCGGCGTCGGCCGGCTTGGCCTCGGCAGGAGCGGCGGGGGCGGCGGGGGCAGCCTCAGCCTTGGGGGCGTCGGCCTTCTTCTCCTCGGCCTTCTTCTCACCACCGCAAGCGGAAACGCCCAGGGCCAGAGCAGCAACGATCATGACGGAGAACAGCTTTTTCATGGAATCTTCCTCTCTCTTATGGTGTTTGGACTCGAAGCCGAAATTCATTCTTCCCGAAGCGGCTCCACCCGGAGCCAACACCCTCTCTCTGCCCGGAAAGCGACAGAAGGCGGCCGGGAACGGAACAGGGAGCATGGCACATGCGCGGACACGCCACGCAGGCGCTACGCACCCGTCCTTCAGGCGCTCCATTATACCCGTTGGTTTCGCTTGGCAACAGGTTCGTTACTCTTTTTTTTCGGCGGCCCATTCCCTTGAATAACAAGCCCCCGGCATCGCATCTGCGCCACCGGGCCCGGACAGGGAGAACGACAATGGCCATCATCCGCCGCAATGGCGCACATCCTTCGCTTTCCGGGCTGCCCCGGGAGCGCCCCTTCGAGTTCCTGGACCTGGCCGACGCGGCCGGAACCTACGCCGCCGCCGCCATCGGCGAACGGCCCGGCTGCCTGGAACTGCACCTGACCGTGCTGCGCTGGGGGCCCAGAAGCGCCCGGGCCCTGCGCCAGGACCTGGAATGGCTCAAGGAGCTGGCGCGCTCGCGCGGGCAGGACCGCATCGTGGGCCACACCATCGCCGCCGGGCTGGAGGTGGACCGCCGCTGGTTCAAGTTCGCCCGGGCCTACGGCTTCACCCGCCAGTTGGTGCACCAGAGCGCCGAGCTGGCCCTCTGAGCCGCCCCTCCCGCCTCCCCTGTCAACAGGGTATTTTTGTCTTTTTCCCGGCCAAAAACATGGCCGTTTTGTCCGGGCCCCAAAACCGGGGGTACAATGCGCGCAATCCCGCCAGGGCAGCGTGCCCGGAGCGGGAACGCCCGCACCCCAACCCCCGCAAGGAGACCATCATGCCCGATGCCCGCACGCCCCTGAATCCCGCCAACACCGTCAACGAGGACTGGCGCGACACCCTGCCCGGCGATTGGACCGCGCCCCACCGCGACGAATCCGGCGCGGAAATCCAGATCCCCCTGCGCAACCACCCCGCCCTGGCCAAGTACGCCTCCAAGGACGAGGCCATCAAGGCCCTGGTGCACACCCAGCGCCTGCTGGGCAAACGCACCCCCCGCTCGCTCATGTCCCTCTCCGCCGACGACGCTCCCTCCAGCCGCCCGGACTCGCCCGAGGGCTACGCCCTGCCCGAACTCGCCCTGCCCCAGGACTTCCGCGTCGACGAACCCCTCAAGGCCGCCTTCCTGGCCAAGGCCCACGAACTGGGCCTGTCCGACGCCCAGGCCGGGGGCCTGTTCGCCTGGTTCGTGCCCATGAGCGTGGAGGCCGCCCAGGCGCGCTCCCAGGCCCAGGCCGAACAGTCCCTCGCCCGCCGCCGCAAGGGGCTGGACGCCCTGCGCCAGGCCCACGGCGACGCCGCCCTCTCCGTGGCCGACAAGGCCCGCAAGGCCGTGCTGGCCCTGGGCGGCGAACCCCTCCTCAAAGCCCTGGAAGACTGCGGCGCGGCGGACGAACCCTGCGTGGTGCAGTCCTTCGCGCGCATGGCTCCCGCCGTCAGCGAGGCCGGACTGCGCGGCAAGGCCGCCGGCGCCGCGCCCGGCCTGACCCCCGAAAAGCTGCGCGAGATGATGCGCGACCCGCGCTACCACGACCCCAGCCGCCGCGACCCCGACTACGTGCGCCAGGTGCAGCAGGGCTTCGAGACCCTGTACCCCGGCGAACGCCAGGCCGTGGCGGGCATCCGGTAACACAATCGGGGGCTTCGAGACTCCGGACACCGGGGGGGGGGCGGGCCCCCCCCCCGCCCCCCCCCCCCGGGGGGGGGGGCCCCCCCCCCC
>JAEXRD010000044.1 GCA_023438245.1 Pseudomonadota bacterium
CATGGTCTTCTCGGCCAGCTTGCGCACCTCGTCGGCCACCACGGCGAAGCCGCGCCCGGCGTCTCCGGCGCGGGCGGCCTCGATGGCGGCATTGAGCGCCAGCAGGTTGGTCTGGTCGGCGATGTCGTTGATGACGCCCATGACCTGGCCGATGCCGTCGGCCTGGCGGCCCAGCTGGCCCATGTTCTCCTTGAGGGTCTGGGCCTGGGTGGAAACGGACTGGATGGCGCCCACCACGCGGCCCACCACCTCGGCCCCGGCCTGGGCGCGTTCGCGCGCCTTGTCGGCGGCCTCGGCGGCCTCGCCCGCGCTGCGGGCCACGGTGAGCACCGTCCCGTTGAGCGACTCCATGGACGAGGTGGTGGCCCCCAGGCGGTCGCGCTGCAGGTCCGCGCCCCGGCGCGAGGACTCGATGCGGCTGGAAATGTCGCGGCTGACGTCGTCGATGGCCCGGCTGACCCCGCGCAGGCGTCCGGCGGCCTCCAGCAGACCCTGGCGGGTGGCCAGGGCGGCCTGCTGCTTGGCCTCCTCGGCCTCGCGCACGGCCTTCTGGGCCACTTGCGCCTCGTCCTGGGCCAGCCGCACGCTGCGCTCCACCTCGCCGATCTTGGCGCGCAGGGTCTCCACCATGGCCTCCATGGCCTGCTGCAGCACGCCCATCTCGCTGTGGAAGCGTTCCGCCTCGCGGGCCTCCAGGTCGCCCTGGCTGATGGCCGTGGCCAGCACGGTGAGCCGCCGCATGGGCCGGGTGATGACGCGCACGACGAAGAAGACCAGTCCGCCCGCCAGGCCCAGCACCACGACCAGGGCCGCGGCCAGCACCTTGCGGATGCCAGCCACCTGGGCCTGGATGTCATCCACGTACAGCCCGGTGCCGATGACCCAGCCCCAGGGCTTGTACAGCTTCACGAAGGAGATCTTGGGGTAGACCTCGGTGGTGGCCCCGCCCTCCTTCTTGGGCTTGGGCCAGACATAGGCCACGAAGCCCGCGCCGGACTGCTGGCAGACCTCCACGAAGGCGCTGAAAAGATTCTTGTTCCCGCCAGGATAGGCCTTGGCCTCGGCATTGCCGGCATCGCCCAGCCAGTACCTTTCGGCCTTGTCGAACTTGGCGTCGGAGAGCTGCTTGCCCTCCAGGGCGGGCACGGTGGGGTGCATGACCATGGTGGGCGCGGGCGTGCCCATGTCGTTGATCCAGAAATACTCGTTGTTGCCGTAGCGCATGTTGCGCAGGCGCTGGGCCGCGCGCTTCTGGGCCTCCTCCAGCGAGAACTCGCCCTTGTCCACGCGAACCTGGTACTCGCTCACCAGGGTGTAGCCCACGTCCACGATGTCCGTGAGGCTCTCGCGCCGGTTCTGGAGCAGCTGCTCCTCGTAGAAGGGCAGGAACACCAGGAAAACGGCGGCCACGAAGAGCAGCATCAGCGAAAGGAAGATGCCGTACAGCTTGGTTGCAGTGGACGCATTGAGCAGGCGTGAGGACAGCATGCGGACTCCAGGCGTTGCGGGGCGCGGACTGGTTAGGGTGCATGCGCAGGGGGGTGCGCTCCTGCCCTATCGGCTCAAAGCAGCCCGGACTTCAGGCCGGGGCGGGCAGGATTGCAGGATACAATGCCAAAACGGCAGGCGCAAGACCGCGCCCGCAACTTTTCGATACTTGTTTCCAGCTAGCGGCGCTGGGCCGTGGCGGCCTCCTGCTCCAGAACCGGGGCCAGGCCGTACTTCTTGATGCGGTAGCCGATCTGGCGCGGGGTGATGCCCAGCTCCTCCGCGGCCTTGTACTGCACCCAGCCGTTGCGCCGCAGGGCGGCCAGCACCTCGCTGCGCTCCATGGCCTTCAGCGAGCTGATGCCCGTGCCCCGGCCCTGGGCCAGGCGCTCGGCGTGGCCGGGCTGCTGCTGGCTGGACTGGCTCAGGTAGGGCTTGAGCAGGGTGGCGTCCACGCGCTCGCCGTCGCTCATGATGACCAGCCGCTCGATGAGGTTCTCCATCTCGCGCACGTTGCCCGGCCAGTCGTACTGGGTCAGGTCGGACAGGGCGCGCGCGGTGAACACCAGGCTGCGGCCGTACTCGCGGGCCACCTTGTCGATGAAGTGGCCGAGCAGGGCCGGGATGTCCTCCTTGCGGTGGCGCAGGGGCGGCACCTGGATGGGGAACACGGACAGGCGGTAGAACAGGTCGGCCCGGAAGCCGCCGCGCTCGGAGAGGTCGGACAGGTCGCGGTTGGTGGCGGCCACCACGCGCACGTCCACCTTGCGCGTCAGGTTCGAGCCCAGGCGCTCGAACTCCTTCTCCTGCAGCACGCGCAACAGCTTGGCCTGCACGGCCTGGGGCAGCTCGCCGATCTCGTCCAGGAAGATGGTGCCCTGGTGGGCCTCCTCGAACCTGCCGGGCTTGGAGCCCACGGCCCCGGTGAAGGCGCCCTTCTCGTAGCCGAACAGCTCGCTCTCCAGCAGGTTTTCCGGGATGGAGGCGCAGTTGACCTTGATGAAGGCGTGGCTCTTGCGGTCGGAATATTCGTGGATGATCTTGGCGATGAGCGTCTTGCCCACGCCGGACTCGCCCAGCAGCAGCACGCTGGCGCGGGTGGGGGCCACCTTGAGGATCTGGCGCTCCACCTCCTGCATGGCCTGGCACTTGCCCACGATGTACGGCCCGCGCCGCTCCCGGGTGATCTGGGAGCGCAGGGAGAGGTTCTCGCGCACCAGGGCCTGCTCGCGGGCCTTGATCTTCTCGTTGAGGGACAGGAACTGGCCGATGAGCGTGGCCACCACGATGAGGAAGCTCAGGTCCTCCTCATGGCTCACCTCGTCGCCGAACAGCCGGTCCACGCTCAGCACGCCCAGGCAGCGCCCGTGCGAGAGGATGGGCACGCCGATGTAGGACACCACGCCGGTTTCCAGCTGGCGCGAGCCGGTCTTGTCCAAGAACAGCGGCTCGCGGCGGATGTCCGGCACCACCAGCGGCTTGGTGCTCTGGTAGATCAGGCCGGTGACGCCCTCGTCCAGCTCGTAGACCCCGCGCTGGCGCTCCTTGTCGCTCAACCCGTGCGAGGCGTGGATGGCCAGGCGCTCGCTCTCGGGGTCCACCAGGGTGATGGTGGCGCGCTTCATGCTCAGGGTTTCGGACAGGATGCGCAGCACCTCGGCCAGGGCGCGCTCCAGGTCCAGGGCCGTGTCGATGATCTGGCAGATGGAAGAGAGGACTTGGAGTTTGAGGCTTCCCAGCGTCGTATTCATGCCCCGGAGAAAGCAATAAGAATGCCGAACCCCCAGTCCATGCCAGACGGGACTCAACATGCCGTTTTCATTTGGCAAACGAAATTACGGCACAGCGGATGGTTTTCCCGGATTTGTCAATTTTGCACTCTTGAAGGCTGAGCGTCTCACACAATTGCGCAAAACTCCACGGCGCGGCGGGCAGAGGCATGCGGAGCGGGACGGGATGTGCGGCCGGAGGCCCGGGAGCCTTGACGGAGGAGGCGTTCCGGGCCCCCGGCCTGGGGGGAGATGTGCGCCGGGCTAGTGCATGGCCGCCGTGGCGGCAGCGCCCGGGCAGGAAACGTCGACGCAGGCCTGGGCCGGAACCAGGGCGCTGGCGGCCCTGGCCGCAAGCAGCAGGATGAGCAGCGCCAAACCGAGGATGCTTCTGAACCTGTTCATGCGTCCTCCTTGTGATGCGGGTGGGACTGTGCCGGTGGGGGGAGGGAGGGGGGCGGGGGCCGTGCTAGCGCACGGACTTCCTGGCCACGGGGTTCAGGCACAGCTCGCCCTCCAGCAGCGGAGCCGTGGCCATGCGCGCCAGGGGCTCCCCCGGGCGGCGTCCGCCGCGCACCCCGGCGTGCGGGAGAGCGCAGGAAACCAGCGCAGGCCGCGCCAGGTGCGATCCGAAATCCTCGTAGCCCAGCTCCGCGGCGGCGCCGATGCCCCCGGCGGCCCACAATCCGTCCACGATGCGCTTGCAAATGGCGGTGATGCCCATGACGTCCTCCCGTATTTTTACAAATTTCGTAAACTACAATTCCGCACGGAGTTCGGCCTCGGTGAGGGGCCTGCCCAGCCTCCAGGCCAGGGCGCGCACGCGCTCCACCAGGCCGGGCTCGGCGGCGGCGCATCCGCCCGCCAACCCGCCTGAAAGCCGGCGCACCGCCTCGCCCAGGGCCGCGCGCCCGCTCTTGCCGCCCAGGCCCACACGGCGCGAGCCGCCCACGGCCTCCGGCGCGAAGGGCTCGAACAGCGCGGGATCGCGCTGGATGCCATGCACGTGCAGGCCCGACTCCGCGGCGAACACGTCCTCTCCGGCCACGGCCTTGTTGCGCGCCACGGGCACCCGGGCGGCCAGGCTGGCCACGCGGCACAGCTCGCGCAGGGGCGCGAGGTCGTAACCGCCCCCCTGCCGCAGCGCGGCCCAGGCGGCCACCTCCTCAAGCCGGGCGATGCCCGCCCGTTCGCCGATGCCCAGGGCCGACACGTCCGCGAAGGCGGCGCCGCTCTGCAAGGCGGTGACGGCGTTGGCCGTGGCCATGCCCAGGTCGTTGTGGCCGTGGAAGGCCACGGCAACGGGCAGTTCGCTGGCGAAGCGCCCCACCAGCCGGGCCGTGTCCGCCGGGGTCAGCAGGCCCACGGTGTCGGCCAGGCGCACGCGGACCGCGCCGGAAAACGCGGCGGCCAGCCCCAGCTCCAGGGCCTCGTCCGGCTCGGCGCGGGAGATGTCCTCCAGCCCCACGGAAACGTACGGGATGCCCTCGGCCAGGGCCGTGGCCACCACGGTGCGCACGCGCGCGGCCATCTCGTGCAGCGACAGCCCCAGGCGCTTGCGGCGGTGGGCCTCGGAGCTGGGCGCGCCGATGGACACGCGCTGGATGAGCCCGCGCCGGGCCAGCTCCCCGGCCACGCGCACGTCGCCCTCGCGGCAGGGGCACCACAGGCTCAGGGCCGGGCCCCCTTCCCCGGGCGTGGGCAGGTTCTCCCGCGCCCAGGCCAGGAAATCCTCCAGGCTCTCGCCGGGCATCTGCTGGCCCACCCAGCCGCACTCGATCTCCTCCACGCGGGCCTGGGCCAGCAGCTGCGCCACCTTCCGGCGTCCGCCCTGGCTGAAATAGACCCCGTAGGCCTGCGCGCCTTCGCGCAGCGTGCTGTCGATGAGCATGGCCACCTCCTCTGTTTCACACTCCTGTTTGCATGCCCGATGCCAGGACCGGCGGCGCATGTCGTTTGAACATGATTCCGGCATGTTGCGCAGAAGCACCTGGCGGCCTTGGGCGCACACCAAATTGTAGTTCCGACAATTCTGTCGTGTAGATCAGTGTCCGCAACCTTTCGGAATGTGACCCGCTCTTCCGACAAAGTCACTGAATATCACGACCTTACAAGGCCGCGTGTGACTTGGCACGGCCCTTGCCCTTAGCCCCTCGTCTTTCCACAAAATCTACGCATGAGGAGATCGTCATGAAGAAGATGAGAAAGGTGGCCATTTACGGAAAGGGCGGCATCGGCAAGTCCACCACCACCCAGAACACCGTGGCCGGCCTGGCCGAGATGGGGCGCAAGGTCATGGTCGTGGGCTGCGACCCCAAGGCCGACTCCACCCGCCTGCTCTTGGGCGGCCTGGCCCAGAAGAGCGTGCTCGACACCCTGCGCGACGAGGGCGAGAACGTTGAGCTCGAAGACATCCGCAAGCAGGGCTTCGGCGGCACCTGGAACGTGGAGTCCGGCGGCCCCGAGCCGGGAGTGGGCTGCGCCGGCCGCGGCATCATCACCTCCATCAACATGCTGGAGAGCCTGGGCGCCTACCACGAGAGCGAGGACCTGGACTACGCCTTCTACGACGTCCTGGGCGACGTGGTCTGCGGCGGCTTCGCCATGCCCATCCGCGACGGCAAGGCCGAGGAGATCTACATCGTCTGCTCCGGCGAGATGATGGCCATGTATGCGGCCAACAACATCTGCAAGGGCATCATGAAGTACGCCCAGTCCGGCACGGTGCGCCTGGGCGGGCTGATCTGCAACAGCCGCAAGGTCGACAACGAGCGCGAGATGATCGAGGAGCTGGCCCGCCAGCTGGGCACCCAGATGATCTACTTCGTCCCCCGCGACAACATGGTCCAGCGCGCCGAGATCAACCGCAAGACCGTCATCGAATTCGACCCGGGGGCCGAGCAGGCCGACCACTACCGCAACCTCGCCCGCGCCATCGACAAGAACGAGATGTTCGTCATTCCCAAGCCGCTGGAAATCGAGGCGCTTGAGAAGCTGCTCATGGACTTCGGCCTCATGGAAGCCTGCTAAACGCCCGTCCCCAAAATACTCAGGAGGAAGAATACTATGATCATGGTGAGAGCTATCGTGCGGCCCGAGAAGGCGGATGATGTCCTGGCGGCCCTCATGGATGCCGGATTTCCGGCCGTGACCAAGTACTCCGTGGCCGGGCGCGGCAAGCAGCGCGGCATCAAGATCGGCGAGGTCACCTACGACGAGATCCCCAAGACCATGCTGCTGAGCGTGGTCAAGAACGCCGACCGCGACTTCGTGGTGGAGACCATCATGAACGCCGCGCGCACCGGCGGCAAGGGCGCCTTCGGCGACGGCAAGATCTTCGTCTCCCCGGTGGAGGAAGTCTACACCGTGAGCTCCGGCGTGTGCGAAACGGCCACTCCCGAGGAGGCGTAGCCCCATGAAGGAAGTCATCGCCGTGGTGCGCATGAACATGATGAACCGCACCAAGCAGGCCCTCACCGACGCGGGCATCGACGGCTTCTTCGCCCACGAGGTGCAGGGCCGGGGCGTCGGCCTGGCCAACCCCCACGTGCTGCAGGGCGCGGCCAGCGGCTACGAGGAGGCCGTGGCCCTGCTGGGCGAGAAGGGCAAGCTCTACCCCAAGCGCATGATCACCCTGGTGGTGCCCGACAAGGACGTGCGTAGCGTCGTGGCCACCATCATCGCCGTGAACAAGACCGGAAAGCCCGGCGACGGCAAGGTCTTCGTGCTGCCCGTGGCAGATTCCGTGCGCGTGCGCACCGGCGAAGCGGGCGAAAAGTCCATCATCTAAAGGAGCCGGACCATGGCCATCAAGAACAAGTCCGCGCAGTGGACCCCCGCCCAGGTCAAGGAGGAGATGCTCAAGAAGTATCCCCCCAAGGTGGCCCGCAAGCGCGCTGCTTCCATCCTCATCAACGAGGCGCTCCAGAACACCACGCCCGAGATCCAGGCCAACGTGCGCACCATCCCCGGCATCATCACCATGCGCGGGTGCACCTACGCCGGCTGCAAGGGCGTCATCATGGGCCCCACCAGGGACATCGTGAACCTGGTGCACGGGCCCATCGGCTGCAGCTTCTACGCCTGGCTCACCCGCCGCAACCAGACCGACGCGGGCGAGAGCGGCGAGAACTACATGACCTACGCCTTCTCAACCGACATGCAGGACTCCGACATCATCTTCGGCGGCGAAAAGAAGCTCAAGGCCGCCATCCAGGAGGTGTACGACCTGTTCCACCCGCGCGGCATCGCGGTGTTCGCCACCTGCCCCGTGGGGCTCATCGGCGACGACATCCACGCCGTGGCCAGGGAGATGAAGGAGAAGCTGGGCGACTGCAACGTGTTCGCCTTCTCCTGCGAGGGCTACAAGGGCGTCTCCCAGTCCGCGGGCCACCACATCGCCAACAACCAGGTGTTCAAGCACCTGGTGGGCAGCGAGCAGAACGTCAAGCAGGGCGACTACAAGATCAACCTGCTGGGCGAGTACAACATCGGCGGCGACGGCTTCGAGATCGACCGCATCCTCAAGAAGTGCGGCATCACCAACATCGCCACCTTCTCCGGCAACTCCACCTACGACCAGTTCAGCACCGCGCACATGGCCGACCTCTCCTGCGTCATGTGCCACCGGTCCATCAACTACGTGGCCGACATGCTGGAGACCAAGTACGGCATCCCCTGGATCAAGGTGAACTTCATCGGCGCGCACGCCACGGCCAAGAGCCTGCGCAAGATCGGCCAGTACTTCGGCGACAAGGCCCTCATCGACCGCATCGAGGACGTCATCGCCGAGGAGATGCCCCAGGTGGAGGCCGCCCTGGCCGACATCGAGCCGCGCACCGCGGGCAAGACGGCCATGCTCTTCGTGGGCGGCTCCAGAGCCCACCACTACATGGAGCTGTTTGGGGAGCTGGGCATGAAGACCCTCTCCACCGGCTACGAGTTCGGCCACCGCGACGACTACGAGGGACGCCACGTCATCCCCAACCTCAAGGTCGACGCCGACAGCCGCAACATCGAGGAGATCGAGGTGGAGGCCCACCCCACCGAGTTCAAGCCCCGCAAGACCGAGGACGAGCTGAAGGCCCTCACGGACTCCGGCTTCCAGTTCAAGGACTACGACGGCCTGATCCCGGACATGGACAAGGGCACGCTCATCATCGACGACCTGAACCAGTACGAGGCCGAGAAGCTTGTGGAAATGATCAAGCCCGACATCTTCTGCGCAGGCATCAAGGAGAAGTACTCCATCCAGAAGCTCGGCATCCCCATGAAGCAGCTGCACAGCTACGACTACGGCGGACCCTACGCCGGGTTCAAGGGCGCGGTGAACTTCTACAAGGAGATCGACCGCCTCGTGAACAGCAAGGTCTGGGGCTACATGAAGGCCCCCTGGCAGGAGAACCCCGAACTCTCGGCCACCTACGTCTGGGAATAGCGAGGATACAGGTATGTTGCTCAGACACACTCCCAAGGAAATCACCGAGCGCAGCGCCGTGATGATCAACCCGGCCAAGACCTGCCAGCCCATCGGGGCCATGTACGCGGCGCTGGGCATCCACGGCTGCCTGCCCCACAGCCACGGCAGCCAGGGCTGCTGCGCCTACCACCGCAGCGCGCTGACCAAGCACTACAAGGAGCCCGTGAGCGCCGCCACCAGCTCCTTCACCGAGGGCGCCAGCGTGTTCGGCGGCCAGGCCAACCTGCTCCAGGCCATCGAGAACATCTTCACGGTCTACGAGCCGGAAGTCATCGCCGTGCACACCACCTGCCTGTCGGAGACCATCGGCGACGACATCAAGCAGATCCGCGACAAGGCGGACAAGCAGGGCAGCATCCCCAAGGGCAAGACGGTGCTGTACTGCAACACCCCGTCCTACGTGGGCAGCCACGTCACCGGGTTCTCCAACATGGTCAAGGGCATGACCGAGATCAGCGAGAAGACCGGCAAGAAGAGCGGCAAGGTCAACCTCATCCCCGGCTGGGTGGAGCCCTCGGACATGGAGGAGCTCAAGCGCCTGGCCACGATCCTGGGCGTGCCCGTCACCATGTTCCCGGACACCTCCGGCATCCTGAACGGCCCCATGAGCGGCGAGTTCAAGATGTTCCCCGAGGGCGGGGTCACGGTGAAGGAGCTGCGCGAGGCCGGCGACGCCATCGGCACCCTGGCCATGGGCGAATGGTGCAGCGCGGACGCCGCCCGCAACCTGGACACCAAGTGCAAGGTGCCCTGCAAGGTGCTGGACATGCCCTTCGGGCTCAAGGCCACGGACCGCTTCATCGACGCGCTGCGCATCATCGGCGGCACCCACGTGCCCGAGGAGATCAACCGCGAGCGCGGCCAGCTGGTGGACATGATCAGCGACACCCACCAGTACTACTACAAGAAGAAGGTGGCGCTGTTCGGCGATCCCGACCAGCTCATCGCCATGACCGAGTTCCTGGTGTCCATCGACATGTGGCCCGTGCACGTCGTCACCGGCACCCCGGGCGCCAAGTTCGAGAAGCGCATCAAGGAGCTCACCGCCCACCTGCCCTACGAGGTGAACGTCAAGGCCGCCAGCGACATGTTCCTGCTCCACCAGTGGATCAAGAACGAGCCGGTCGACCTGCTCATCGGCAACACCTACGGCAAGTACATCGCCCGCGACGAGGACATCCCCTTCCTGCGCTGGGGCTTCCCCATCCTGGACCGCGTGGGCCACCAGTACTTCCCCACCGTCGGGTACAAGGGCGGCCTGCGCCTGCTGGAGAAGATCCTGGGCCTGCTGCTCGACCGCAAGGACCGCGACGATTCCGAGACCGTGTTCGAACTGACCCTGTAATCCCCCCGCCCCCCCGGCC
>JAEXRD010000124.1 GCA_023438245.1 Pseudomonadota bacterium
GGGGGGGGGCCCGCCGGGGGGGGGGGGGGCCCCCCGCCGCTTGTGCCCAAGGGCTCGCGCCTGCTTCCGCTCTTCCAGGATCACTACCTGTACGTCATGGACGCCCTGGACGTGGTGTTCCCGGACAGCAGCGACTTCATGGACCAGTATCCGACCCTCATGGCCGGGGACGCCGAGAACGTCGCCCGCAGCTACAGGAACCTGCGCGTCGACCATTTCCTGGTCGACTGCGGGCTGGCCCAGGACCGGCCGCAATCATTGCCCTGGTTCCATTTCCTGGCCTATTCGCCCCTGTTCCAGCCGCAGAATCTGGCGACCCACTTCACCTGGACGTGCGTGGGCGGCCAGCGGTGGCTGCTGCGGCTGCGCGGTGGAAACGGCCCGGAGCTGGGCCAGGACCAGGCGTTCTTGGACCAATACCGGGCGTGCTGGACCTTCCAGACCAGCTCCGGGGACAATTTCTACCTGGCGCGCATGCGGCGGCTCCGGGCAAGCCACCCGGCCTTCTCCGCCATCCCTATCCCCGGCGAGTGATCGCGCTGTTTCGCCGCTCCTGCCGCTGGTCCGCCTACAACTCCCCGAACTGGCGCAGGTAGGCGGCGTACAGGCGCGGCGACAGGCGCGAGAAGCGGTCGAAGTCCGACACCCACTCCAGCCCCGGCACGATGGCCCGCACCGCCGGGATGCCCAGGTCCGCGCGCGTCAGGTCCACGTAGGTCGGGGGGGTGCCATTGGCGATGAGCAGTTCCTCCAGCACCAGCAGGTCGCCCGCGGCGCTGCCGGTGGAGAAGTCCGGCAGGTCCTCCAGCAGGCGCACGGGCAGCCCCTCCGGCGCGGGCCGGGTGGCCGGGCCGGGGAAGGGGTAGGGGATTTCCGTCATGGCCGAAATGGCCGCGCGCGGGCCGGAAAGCCCGGCGCCCATGCCCTTGTTCACGTCGCCGTGGCGGCCGGTGACGATGGCCTTGTAGCAGGGCACCCCGAACTCCGGCGTGCAGTCCATGAACCAGACGTGCAGGCCCGCTTCCTCATAGTCGGCGAGCAGCCGGGCCACAGCCTCGTCGCGGGCCGTGAGCCGGAAGCAGCGCGAAAGATCGAACGGCGTCACGGCCTCGGCGTCGCGCTCGATGACCTCGCCCAGGGCGTGCACCTTGGCCTCGTCCATGTCGTTGCCCGAGGCCAGGCCCGTGGAGCCCAGCGCGCTGAACAGGCTCTGCTCCTCCAGGTTGCAGAACAGGTACACGAACTGCACGGGCACCAGGGTGGGGCGCTCGCCGCCGCCCTGTTCGCTCGTCTGGTGGCGCTGTGTTCCGGGCATCCAGTACAGCTGCTGGCCCTCGTAGGGCACCTCCAGGCGCACGCTGTCCGGGTCCATGGCATGAGAGGAGGCGCTGACCTCCGCGTAGCTGCCGAAGGTGAGCGGGCAGGGCCGGGCCAGGCCCATGACCCCGCGCCTGCCGATGCTGGCGTAGGAGCTGACGCGCTCGGCGGCCTCCATGAGGTAGGAGGCGCGCGCGCCCTCCAGGGCCAGGCCGCGCCCGTAGCTGGTCTGCAGGCCCATGAGGCTGTACTGCATGTCGCCGCTCCTCACGCTCAGGTCCACCATCCAGGAGCGCAGCAGGGCCACGGGGCTCAAGGAGGCCTTGTGGCGCATCTCCTGGCCCACGAACACGCCCTTTGCGGTGAGCTTGTCCAGGGCGTTGTCGATGGTCTCCTGCGCCGGGCGGCGGGCCTTGGGCGGGGGCAGCCGGTCCGCCAGGCGCTTCCTGGCGTCCTCGGCGGTCAATTTGGCCGGGCCGGGCAGGGCTTCCTTGGCGTAGGGCGGCTCCAGGCCGATCTCGCCGGGCGCGGCCAGCGGCTCGTGGGCCACGATGTTCAGCTGCATGCGCATGACCCAGTCGTTGTGCAGGGCCTGGTCGGCCAGCAGCAGCGAGCGGATGTGCACCGCCGGGGTGTGGCGGGAGATCTCGCGCAGGTCCAGGTGCGTCAGCCGGGGCAGCAGGTGGGCGAAGCGCTCGTGCCCCAGGCAGGCCTCCACCAGCAGGGCCGCCAGCACCGGGTCGGTGCACCTGCCGTCCTGCTGCACCTCGTCGATGAGCTTTTCGAACTTGCGGGTGCGGTGCTCGCCCAGCTTGGCGAGCAGGTGCTGGTGCATGAACTCGTCCAGCGGGTGGGCGCGCAGGTGTTCAAGCATCTCGGAAAACGAAAGATTGGGGCCGGGATGGGCGGCAAAGCAGCCCACGCCGGAGAGGGTGTCCATGAGGCGGAGTTCGTAGCGCATGCAGGGCTCCAGGCCGGGCGCGCGTATTTCCTACCGTTTCGGAAGGCATGTGCGCCGGGCGCAGGCGGACTCTAGGCCAAACGGGGCAGGAGTTCAAGAAAGGGGGCGGAAATTCCCATGCCGGGCGCAGCCGGGCGGGGGGGCTCAGGCCGCGGGCTGGCCGGTGCGGACCTTGAACTCGCGCACGCGGCGGCGCAGCATGTCCACGGCCTCGGCGGCCTTGGGGCCCTGGCCGGTGTAGGCCACGTCGCCCCCGGCGGCCAGCTTCATGGTCACGGCGCTGCCGGAGAGCTCCACCGAGGCGATGTCGCTGTAGTACACGTCGCGGGTGCCCGCGTCGTCGATCTGGAAGGAGGGCTTGAGCCAGGTCTTGAGCGGGAAGATGCGCCCTTTTCGCTGGGCGATGACCACGAACTGGTCCTTGGGGGCCATCATGGTGTAGGAAATCTCGGTCTTCTGGTCCTTCAGGGTCCAGTGGTCCAGGCTGCCGCCGATCTGGTGGAAGGGGTAGTGCGGGGCGCTCTTGTCGATGCCGCAGGCCTTCAGGCAGGCCTCCTCCAGCTTGAAGAGCACGTCCTCCTGGAAGGCGGGCAGGTTCTCCTTGATGATCCAGGCGCCGTAGGCGTCCACCAGAAGCGGCGCCAAAAGCCAGAGCAGCCCGGCCAGATGCCCGGAGAACAGCGTCACCAGCACCAGCACCAGCACGTAGGCGCAGGCCTTGAACGCGGGTGTGGAGCTGAAGATCATGAGCAGGGCGTCGCGCCAGTCCATTCGCCAGTCCATTGTGGCGTGGTAGGCAATGCGAAGGGAAAAAGCAAGGCCGGGCGGGGTTTGGGGCCGGGTCTTGACCGCGCGGGCCCCAGGTTTTACGGGGTGGGCACAGAGCGAACACCTTGCAGGAGCGCCCCCCATGCCCGACGCCGAACTGACCCTCATGGCCGAACTGACCTTTCTGGAGCCCGCCGGGAGCGAGCTGCTTGCCGCGCTGGCCACCGTGGTGGAACGCACCCGGGCCGAATCCGGCTGCCTGGGCTACACCGCCCACCTCCACGCCGACGACCCGCGCCGGGTGCTGTTCCTGGAGCGCTGGGCCGGGCAGGCGGCGCTGGACCGCCACTGGGCCTCGGAGCACCTGGCGGCTTTCCGGGAGTTCGTGACCCCCAGGCTTGCGGCCCCGCCCACGCTGACCTTCTGGCGCAGCCTGGGCTAGGTAGGGGCTAGCCCAGCAGTGGCAGCAGCAGCGGGGCCAGGGCCTCGGCCAGCTTCTGCGTACCGCGCGCGTTGGGGTGCACCGCGTCGGCCTGGAAGTGGCGGGCGTCCTCGCCCAGCGGGTCCAGGATGTGCCCGATGAGGGCCAGTCCGTGCTCCCGCGCCAGTTCCGCGTGCATGGCGTTGAAGGCGCGCACGTACTTCGCGTTGAAGGCGGGCGGGGCCAGGGGCAGCAGGCCCGCCAGGTCCGGGTCGCCCTCGTAGCGGCTGAACAGGTCTTCCGTGGTGCGCCAGCCCGCCAGCAGCACCTTCACCCCGGCCCCTTTCAGGCCCGCGATCATGGCCTGGAGCGCGGCGCGGGTCTCCTCCACGGGCACGCCCTGGTAGCAGTCGTTGGCCCCGAACTCCAGGATGGCGGCCACCGGCTGCGCGGCCAGCACCTCCTCCAGGCGCTCCAGGCCCTCGGGCGCGGTCTCGCCGGAGATGCCGAAATTGAGCACCCGCGCGTCCTTGCCCAGCCGCGCCAGCTCCGCCTCGATGCGCGCGGGCAGGGCCTCGGCGGCGTTGGCCAGGCCCCAGCCCTCCATGAGGCTGTCGCCATAGGCGGCGATGACCGGGCGGGTGTCGCCGGGGCGGGTGTCGGCAGCGGGTTTCATGCGGCTAGCCCTTGGTGATCCAGACGCGCACGTCCTCGGTCTGCTCGCGCCACTTGGAGCCCAGGCGCACGGCCAGGAACTCGGCGTACACGCAGTCCAGCAGCTCCAGGCACTGCTCGATGAGGAAGAGCTTCTCCAGCACGCGGGCGTCGGGGTCGTCGTCCTCGCGGTCCTTGGTCTCGATCTTGGGCGTCTTGAGGCCGGAGAGCGAGAAGTCGGCGTCCTTCACCGTCACCTGCCAGGCCTCGGGGTCGCGCTCGAAGCGCAGCTGGGCGCGGCTGACCTTCTTGCCCGTGCGCAGGCCCGACCGGGCTTCCGTCAGTTCGCCGCTGGGGCTCTTGACCGAGGCCGACTCCAGGCCTTCGCCGTCGCCGCCCTGCACGCTCAGGCGTTCCTCCATGCGCAGGTGGAACTCCCGGCCCTCGCGGTCCTTGAAGATGCCGTTGCGGGCCTCGGTGGCGTGCCACAGCCAGGTCAGGAAGTCCTGGCCGAGGATGGTGTTTTCGCGTTCCGCGAGTGCCAGATCCATGTGCGGGCTCCTTACACGAAGGCCGTGGGTTCGAGGGTCTCCAGGCGCGGGGCCGCGGCCTCGCCGCCCAGCATGTCCATGGCCAGGAAGAAGGGCGTCAGCGGCTCCAGGGTGAGCTGGAAGCTGAGCTGGAAATGGTCCTCGAACAGGGTCTTGGCCTTGGAATTGGTGGAGAAGAACAGCACCCGGCCCGTGCGCGTGTCCCAGGCGGCGTCGAACACCGCCGGAATGGGCAGGCTGCGGGCGCGCAGCTTGAGCATGACCTGCTCGCGGATCTCGCGGCGGCGGTCCTTGGAGATGAAGGCCTTGCCTTCCTGCTTGGCCTTCTGCAGCTCGTCGGCCAGGGCGATCATGGTGTGCTTCTTGATGACCGCGGGAGGGATGCGCCGGGTGTCCAGCCGCAGGGTGAACACCAGGTAGTGGCCCTTGTCCGGCGGGCTCTCGGCCCAGTCCAGGTCGAGCATGTTGTCGGCGTTGCACCAGCCCCAGGAGCGCTCGTCCAGCGTGCCGTCGATGTCCTTGAAGGCGTTGTCCTGGAGCCTCTTGGGCACCTCGGCCCAAAGGGTGGAGGGAATCTGCTCCACGATGCGGTAGCGGGTGATTCCCAGGCTTGCGGAGAGTATGGGCACGGCGGCCTCCTTGTCGTCTGCTATGCGGCCCGCCCCGGCCTGCGCGGCAGGGAGGACAGGGGTGGACACGGTTGGGATGGGTACCGGGAATCGCCCAAAGTGTAAAGCGCCGGGCCTGCCCGGGGCGTGTCCGGCGGCGTGTCCGGCGGCGGGCCCGGGGGGCTGGCTGGCGGGCCGGGGTCTTGCCAAGTCTTGCGAAACGCTGTACACACCCGCCACCCGTACAGGAGTCGGATTATTCCGCGGCCCGTGGCCGTTGGCAAATCCGGCGCAAACAGGAGACTGCATGTCCAAAGAAGAAGCCATTGAGGTCGAGGGCGTCATTCAGGAAGCCCTGCCCAACGCCATGTTCCGCGTGGAACTGCAAAACGGCCACAACATTCTGGGCCACATTTCCGGCAAGATGCGCAAGCACTACATCCGCATCCTGCCCGGCGACAAGGTCAAGGTGGAGCTTTCCCCCTACGACCTGACCCGCGGCCGCATCACCTTCCGCCTGCGCTAGTTTCCCCCCGGACAGCACGCCCGTAACAAGGCCCGCACCCGACTTCCGGGGCGGGCTTTTTGCGTTGGCCCTTGCCCTGGCGGCCCCGGCGCGGTATGCTCGGCCATCCTATCCGGAGAGGCGTCGCATGGGCAGGCTTTCGGGCGTGGTGAGCTACTTCAACGAGCGCAAGGGCTTCGGCTTCCTCACCGACGAGGAAGGCCGCGACGTGTTCGTGCACTACGCCGAGATCCAGCGCGACGGCTTCCAGACGCTCACCCCCGGCGAGCGCGTGCGCTTCGACCTGGCCGACGAGGGCTCGGCCCTGCGCGCGGTGAACGTGGCGCCCGAGCCTGTCCGGCGCAAATAGCCCCCCTCCTCTTCCGTTTGAACAACCTGTGGAGAGGTCCGCTCAGCCGATTTTGGGCAGTTCGGCCCAGTTGGTGGTGTAGCGCGGCGAGCGCCGCTCCTGGCGCATGTGCCAGGGGCGGGCTGGCGCGCTTGAGAGCGCGTAGCGCAGCGTGCCCCGGCCGAAGCGGCGGTTCACCCCGTCCAGGGCGCTCATCAGCGCGCGCTGGCGCTGGCGTTCCTCGGGCGAAAGGTCCAGCAGCGAGGCCTGCCTGCCCTCCGAAGGCGTCAGCCCCAGCAGCAGCACTCCGGCCTTCTGGTAGCCGTGGCCGGGCCGGATGGCCTGGTCCAGCCCGCGCAGCGCGGCGTCGATGATCTCCGGGGTGTGGGCCGTGGGGCCGGGCAGGGTGATGACCGCCTGGCCGAAGTGCTGGGGCACGTCGCGGTGGCGCGGGGTGGCCAGGAAGGCCTGCACCGCGGCGGCTTCCAGGCCCGCATGCCGCAGCTTTTCCGCGGCGCGGGCGGCATAGGCGCACACGGCCTCGCGCAGGTGCTCCTTGTCCTCCACCAGCGTGGCGAAGGAGCGCGAGCAGAGCACCGAGCGCCGGGCCGCCGGGGCGCGCTCCAGGTCCAGGCAGGAAATCCCTTGCAGCTCCAGCTGGGTGGCCAGGCCCACCACGCTCATCTCCTTCTTCACCCAGTCCCGGGGCAGCCGGGAAAAGTCCAGGGCCGTGCGCACCCCGCGCGCCCACAGCCGCTTGGTGTGCCGGGGCCCGATGCCCCACACGTCGCCCACCTCCAGCCAGGAGAGCAGCGCCTCGGGGTCTGCCTCCGCCGCGTGGTCGAACACCCCGCCGGTGGCCGGGTCCTTCTTGGCCCGGCGGTTGGCCGCCTTGGCCAGGGTCTTGGTCCGCGCGATGCCGATGGACACCGGAATGCCCGTCCACTGGCGCACGCGGGCGCGGATCTCGCGGCTTAAGCCCACGGGGTCGGCCACGCCGGAGAGGTCCACGAAGGCCTCGTCGATGGAGTAGACCTCCACCCCCGGGGCCATGTCGGCCAGGATGGACATGACGCGCGCGGAGAGGTCGCCGTAGAGCGCGTAGTTGGAGGAGAACACCGCCACGCCCTGCTTGCGGAACAGGCTCTCCCACTGGTAGGCGGGCGCGGCCATGGGGATGCCCAGGGCCTTGGCCTCGGCGGAGCGCGCCACCACGCAGCCGTCGTTGTTGGAGAGCACCACCACGGGCCGGTTCTTCAGCTCCGGGCGGAACAGCCGCTCGCAGGAGGCGTAGAAATTGTTGCAGTCCAGCAGGCCGAACAGGGGCACGGGATGACCTCGGGCCCCTACAGCTTGTGGATGACGTGGGTGACCACGCCCCAGACCTCGAAGCCCTCGCCCTTCTCGGCGGCCTCGGTGACGTCGATGGGCGGGTAGTCCGGGTTGGCGGGCGCGAGCAGCAGCCGCTCCCCGCGCCGCTCCAGGCGTTTGACCGTCAGCTCGCCGTGCACGGCGGCGATGACCACGCGCCCGGCCCGGGCCTCCTCGGCGCGGTCCACGATGAGCAGGTCGCCGTCGTGGATGCCCGCGCCCAGCATGGAGCTGCCCGCAGCGCGGACGAAGAAGGTGGCCGCCGGGTGCGGGATGAGGTGCTCGGTCAGGTCCAGGCGCTTGTCGATGAAGTCGTCCGCCGGGGAGGGAAAGCCCGCCTGCACCCCGGCCAGGAACAGGGGCAGCCTGAGGCGCGCGGCTGTTTCGGCTCCTGTGGCGTTGAGGACGGGGCCGAGGATTTCCAGGCCGCAGGTCTTGAGGTGCGTGGTCATGGCGCGAGGATAGGGGGCCGGGCGTTCGCGGTCAAGACGGGGCCAGCGGCAGGGTGAGCCGCAGCGTGGTGTGGCCCGGCTCGCCCGTGTCCAGCGTCAGCTCGCCGCCGTGGGCGCGGGCCACCAGCCGGGCGGAGTAGGTGCCCAGGCCCGTGCCGTGCTTCTTGCCGCTGGTGGCGTATTTCTCGAAGAAGCGCGGCAGGATGTCCTCCGGCACGGTTCCGGCGTTACGGATGGCGAGCGTGAGGCTGCCGTTCCCGGTCTGGGCGCGCAGTTCCACGCGTCCGCCCTGGGGCGAGGCCTCCAGCGCGTTTTTGAGCAGGTTTTCCAGCAGCGAGACCAGCAGGCCTTCGTCGCCGCGCACCGATAGCTCGTGGATGTCTGCGCCGGGCAGCATGGCCAGCTCCGCGCCGAAGGTGCGAGCCAGCGTCCGCACGCCAGCCAGGGCGCGGTCCAGCGGGGCGGACAGCGGAAAAACGTCCGGGGGCAGGCTGTAGGCCCCGGTCTCCATCTTGAACAGGTCCAGGGAGAGATTGATCATGCCCAGCATGCGCAGGCCCGCGTCGCGGATGAAGCGCAGGCTCTCGCGCTGGTCCCCGGTGAGATTGTCGTCCTGCAGCAGCAGGTCGGGCAGGGCGGTGAAGGCCGAGAGCGGGGTCTTGAGGTCGTGGCGGGTGATGCGCTCCACGTCCTCGCGGAACTGCTCCACCTTCTTGCGCTCGCCGATGTCCATGTGTGTGCCGGAGATGAACAGCGGCTTGCCATCGGGCGTGCGCCGGGTTACGCGGCCGCGGTCCTGTATCCAGACCCAGCCGCCGTCCTTGTGGCGCATGCGGCACTCGCAGTCGTACTGCTCGGTTTCTCCGGAAAAATGCTGCGCGAGCTGCTGGTTCGAGCGCTCCAGGTCCTCGGGATGGACCAGCCGGACCCAGGTATCGATGCTGACGGGGGCCAGCTCCTCCAGGGTATACCCGGCGATCTGGGCCCAGCGTTCGTTGAAGGCCACCTCGCCGGTCTGCACGTTCCACTCCCAGGTCCCGACTCCGGTGCCGAAGATCACGTCGGAGAGCCGGCGGCTCTCCTCGCGCAGGGCGTCCTCGGCGGCCTTGCGGCTGGTGATGTCGGCCAGGGTCAGCAGCACCAGGTCCGCGCCCACGGGGGCCCAGTGCAGCAGCCAGGACCGGCCAAGGCTCCTGACCTCACGCGAGGGGCCGTACAGGCAGCTCTCGCCGCCGTGTTCGCCCATGTGGCGCAGGGCCTCCAGCAGCCCGTCCGGCATCAGCTCCTCCGGGCAGGGGCCGCCCGGGACGAATCCCAGCCCGCGGGCCTTGGGGTTGCAGGCCCGCACCAGCCCGGAACCCGTGGCCACCAGGGCCGTGGGGTTGGGGTTGGCCTCCAGCATCTGCTCGTTCAGCTTGCGCTGGCGCTCCAACTCCTGCCGCGCATGCAGCGTGCGGCTCACGCGGCCCAGAGCGGCGGCCAGGGCCGCGGGCGTTACGGGCTTGACCAGGTATTCGCTGACGCCGATGGCCAGGGCCTTGCGCAGGTGCTCGCCATCGTCCAGGGCCGTGACCAGCAGCACCGGCACGTCCGGGGAAATGGCGCGCACGGCCCCGGCCAGCTCGATGCCGTCCATGCCCGGCATGTTCACGTCGGTGATGAGCACGTCCGGCCTGCGGCGGGAAAACTCGAAGAGCGCCGTGCGGCCGCTGGATACCGCCACCACCTCGCTGGCCAGCGGGGTCAGGGAGTGCTTGAGGTCGAGCAGCGAGATGGGGTCGTCCTCGCACAGCAGCACGGAGGGGCGCGGATGATCGGTCTGAGCGGCCATGCCCGCGCCCCTAGCCGATGCCCCGGAACAGGGCGTCGGTCCAATCCACGGCCTGGGCGTAGGCCACCGCGGCGTCCACGGGGGAGAGCCCCAGCCGTTCCAGGGCCAGATCCACCGCCTCCCAGTCTCCGCGCTCGAAGCCCCGAGCCAGGTCCAGCCAGGCGGAGCAGGCGTTTTCGTGGCCGAGCAGGGCCTCGCGCACCTGCGGCGAGAGCGGCAGCTGGCCCACCACCTGGTCCATGGGCACGTCGAGCATGGCGGGCAGGAGCGAGAACAGGCCCATGAGGAACAGCGCCTGCGCGGGCGCGCCGGGCACCCCCGCAGAGGCCAGCTCCAGGAAGCGGGCGCGCAGGGCGGAGTGGCGGGGCAGCTCGGAGCTCTTTTCCGGCGGCGTCAGGTCGGTGAGCACCACCAGCCGGAGCCAGGGGCGGAGCTGGTTCCAGCCCAGCAGGGTCAGCGCCTGCTTGACGCTCTCCACCTTGCTCGGCAGGCCGAAGTAGGGCGAGTTGAGGAATCCCAGCAGCCGATAGCTCAGGGCCACGTCGGAACGGATGGTCTCGGCCAGGGCCGGGATGTCGGGGTCGGGCAGCTCCAGGATCTGCAATATCTTGAGGCGCGAGAGCTGGTTGGAGGAGAGCCTGCGCACGCTCACGGTCTGCGGTTGCTGGAAGTGGTAGCCCTGGAAAATCTGGAATTCCAAATCCCTGGCCACGCTGAGGGCCTCGTGGTTCTCCACGCGCTTGATGGCCGGCATGGCCCCCAGCGTGCGGATGGCGGAGGCCAGGCGGGCCACCTCGACCCGGGGCTTGAGGCCGTCCACCCACAGGATGGTGGCCAGGGCGTACAGCCCCGCGAGGGCGGGGTCCGCGGAGAAGGAGTTCACCGAAATGGCGTAGCCGTCGGCCTTCAGGGCCGCCAGGTGTTCCAGCACGCCCGGGGCGCTCGCGGTCTTCTCGCACACGTCGGCCACCAGCAGGTCCCTGGGCAGGGTGCGGGGCAGTTCCTCGACGACACCCCGTGCGCTGAACTGCACGCTGAGGCGCGGCGCATCGGCGGAGAGCTGCTCCAGCGCGGCGGCCAGCACGCGCCGGGTGGCCTCGTCGCGGTCCTGCTCCCCCGCGGCGGTGGACTCCAGCCGGTCGCGGAACAGCAGGCCGTAGCCCCAGAGTTCGCCGCTGGCGGTGAAGATGGGTTGCCTGGCGAAGAAGCCCATGTCGTAGACGGGGCTGGCCTCTGGGAGCATGGTCATGGTCTGGGCCTCATCCCTGCGGGGGCGCATGCGGTCGTTCGCCGGAGCGCTGGGGAGCGCGCGAAAAGGAACTATACGCGAGCCGAATGCGGGGGGCAACCCCTTGCCCCCTCAACAACAGGCGAAGGCGTGCTTGAGCATCACCCCGGTGCGGTAGGCGTCGTCGAGGGCGAAGCGGCGGCAGAACTGCTCCACGCGCTGCGGCGCGGCCGCGAGCGGGAAGGCCTTCTGCATCTGCGCCCCGTGCAGGTCGGTGAAGGGCGCGCCCTCCTTGAACACCAGCACGCGCAGGTACCTGGGGTCGCCCGGGTCGGGCGCGGCCTCGAAGTGGAAGGGCGGGAACTCGTAGCGCCTCATGGGGCTCCTCATGGCAGGGCTGGACAACCAGCAAAAGATAGCCATCTTTCGCAAAGGGGCAAGCGGCGGGCATTGCCCGGCGCGCGGCTCCCTGGTACAATTCCTCCAGTTTAGAGGAAATTAGCCCGGCTCTACCGCAGACCGGCCCCAGGAGGACCCGACCTTGGCCACGTTCAAGATCCATCCCATCGTCATGGGCACCAAGGTGTTCGACCACGGCATGATGACCTACCAGCACGCCTACGGCAAACCCTACACCATCCCCATCTACAGCTGGTACCTGGAGGGCGGCGACAAGAAGATCCTCGTGGACACCGGCGAGATGCAGCCCATCAAGAGCCCCGACCGCGAGGCGGCCATCGGCGGCAAGATCCATACCTTCGAGGAGGGCCTGGCGCTCTATGGCCTCAAGCCCGAGGACATCGACATCGTCATCCACACCCACCTGCACAACGACCACTGCGAGAACGACTACAAGTGCTCCAACGCGCGCTTCTACGTGCACGAGGCCGAGCTTGCGCGCATCCACGATCCGCACCCGCTGGATTACCGCTACCTGGAGGACTACATCCTGGATGTGGAGGAGGCCGGGCAGATCGAGGCGGTGACCGGCGACCGGGAGATCGTGCCCGGCGTGCGCGTGATGCACACCCCGGCCCACACCGAGGGCGGGCTCACCGTGCTGGTGGACACCGAAAAGGGCGTGGCGGCCATCACCGGCTTCTGCGTCATCATGGAAAATCTCAATCCTCCCAAGGAGATCACCGCCCGCGAGATGGAGGTCATCCCCTGCGGAACCGTGGTCAACGCCTACCAGGCCTACGACAACATGCTGAAGGTCAAGCAGGCGGCGGACATCCTGCTGCCCCTGCACGAGCCCCGTTTCGCCTCCACGCCGACCATTCCGTAAATAAATATTGTCAATGAATCTCATAGATGAGCCCGTGCCTGAACCAGGCGCGGGTTCATCGTCGTTGACGCGGTCGCGGGTTTGTATTAATTAATGATAAATTCAAGCGCTGCAAGGGCCAGAGTGGTCCTGGCGATAACAAAGGAGCCCCCCATGTCCGACTTTATCCACATGCAGGAAATGCTCATGCGCGAGCTTCGGCTCATGCACTACCCCGTGGCCATCAAGCACTTCACCGACCAGGCCGAGCTGGACGCCTTCCGCAAATCGCGCCAGGTCTATTCGCCGGTGAAGCCCCTGACCTTCTGCCAGGCCGAGATCGGCGCGCGCATGGAGGGCATCACCGTGCTGGTGGAGCCCAAGAAGATGGGCTGCACCAACGCCCAGTTCGTGTTCGGCTGGAAGCCCATGGACGACGGCGAGGCCAAGAGCCACGAGAAGTACTGCATGGACCCCGACCAGGCCCGCCGCTTCGTGGAGAGCAAGCCCCGCCTGCCCGAGGGCAAGGTGCTGGCCATGGCCGTGATGCCGCTGGCCCAGGCCACCGAGACCCCGGAAGTGGTGCACTTCTACGTGGACAACATGCAGGCCTACCACCTGGTGGACGACTGGATGGCCAGCCAGGACGTGCACCCCTTCCGCCCGTCCATGTGCGTGAACTCCGCGGCCTGCGGCGGCAGCATCTTCGCCCTGAACGAGCAGCAGGCCAACCTGGTGCTGGCCTGCAGCGGCTCCTACAACGCGGGCAAGACCGAGCGCGGCGAGATCAACGTGTTCATCCCCGGCGCCCACATGGACGCCCTGGTCGCGCGCATCGAGAAGCGCCTGAAGGACAAGGGCAGCGCGGCCATCACCCGCCTGGGCGGCGGCTTCCCCGGCGCGGACATCTGCAAGAACTGCCCGCTCATCGTCTTCAAGAAGGACGGCGAGGCCGAAGCCTAGTCCGCCTCGCGGCGCCTGCGGCGTTCGGGCCGGGCCTCGGTTATGACGGGGTCCGGCCCGTTTCTATTTGTGCGGGCCCGGGCCGCCGCCGTGGCTGGGGCTGGGGCCGGAGCCGGACTGGGCGCTGGGTGATTTGGCGTGGTCGTGCCCCTCGGAGTGCGCCGCGCCGTCCAGTGCGGCCCGCGACGACTTGTCCGGCTCGGTGGCCTGCTTCTGGCCGGTTCCGGCGGCGCAGCCGGAGAGCAGCAGGAGGAGGGTCAGGGACGCCGCTGCGATCTTGCTCATGCGATGCTCCTTGGCTGGAGGGCGGGATGTGTTCCCCGATACACATGGTTCCGCCATTCTCGCAAGGGCTTCTTGACGGCGCGGCCAAACCGGGGGACAATTGCTGGAATAAAGGAGCGGCCATGACCTTTCGCAGAAAGAAGATCACCGTCGTCGGCGCCGGCCAGGTGGGCGCCACCTGCGCGCTCATGCTGGCCCAGCGCGGCCTGGGCGATGTGGTTTTGCTGGACGTGGCCCAGGGCATGGCCCGGGGCAAGGCCCTGGACATCCTGCAGACCAGCGCGGTGGAGCTGTTCGACTCCCAGGTGCTGGGCACCAGCGACTACGCCGACACCGCGGACAGCGACGTGGTGGTGCTCACCGCGGGCAGCCCCCGCAGGCCGGGCCTGACCCGAGACGATCTGCTCTCCATCAACGCCGGGGTGGTGGCCACCTGCTGCCGCGAGATCGCGCGCACCTCGCCCCAGGCGGTGCTCATCACCGTCACCAACCCGCTGGACGCCATGACCTTCGTGGCCATGCGCGAGAGCGGATTCCCGCGCCAGCGCGTGCTGGGCATGGCGGGCGTGCTCGACAGCGCCCGGTTCCGCACCTTCGTGGCGCTGGAACTTTCCGTCAGCGTGCGCGACGTGCAGGCCCTGGTCATGGGCGGCCACGGCGACAGCATGGTGCCCATGCCGCGCCACTGCTACGTGGGCGGGGTGCCGCTGACCGAGCTGCTGCCCCCGGAGCGCGTGGAGGCCCTGGTGGAGCGCGCCCGGCGCGGCGGCGACGAGATCGTGAAGCTTTTGGAGACCGGCTCGGCCTTCTACGCCCCGGCGGCCAGCATCGTGCAGATGGCCGAGGCCATCCTGCGCGACCAGCGCCGCGTGCTGCCCGCCGCGGCCCTGCTTGAGGGCGAGTACGGCGTGTCCGGCCTGTTCGTGGGCGTGCCCTGCGTGCTGGGCGGCGCCGGGCTGGAGCGCGTGTGCGAGATCGCCCTGGACGAGCGCGAGCGCGCGGCCTTCGAGAATTCCGTGAACCGGGTGCGCCAGCTGCTGGCCGACCTGGAGCGCCTGGGGCTGTAGCGCAATGCCGAGGGCGCGCAGGATTCTGGCCGTGCTGGCCCGCCAGCTGCTGGCGCTGGGCCTGGTGCTGGGACTGGCGCTGGCCCTGGCCGCGCCCGCCCAAGCGGAGCGCCCGCGCAAGAGCGTGCTCTATTTCAACTCCTATCACAACGGCTACGCCTGGAGCGACGACATCCTCCAGGGCATCCGCTCCTTTTTCAACGAGTCCAGCTACCTGGTCGACCTGCAGATCGAGTACATGGACACCAAGCGCTTCGCCACGGGGGACCTGGAAAAGACCCTGTTCGAGTTCTACCGCGAGAAGTTCCGGGGCGCCAAGTTCGACCTGGTCTTGGCCAGCGACGACTACGCCTACAATTTCCTGCTCGACCACCAAAACGAGCTGATCCCCGGCGTTCCGCTGGTGTTCTGCGGCGTCAACGACTTCCGGCCCCAGCGCCTGGCCGGGCGCGACAACATCACCGGCGTGGTGGAGAACGTCGATTTCGAGAGCACCTTCCGCCTGGCCGCCAGGCTGCACCCGGACAAGGGCAGGATGCTGGTCATCGGCGACCAGTCCGTCACCGGCAAGGCCATCCAGCGCCAGATCCGCGAGGTGGCCCCCAGGGTCTCCGGCATCCTGGACTTCGAGTACTGGGACGACATGTCCCTGGCGGAGATTCTGGAGCGCCTGCGCACCCTGCCCAAGGACACCATGGTGTTCCTCATCCCGGTGTACCTGGAGCACGAGGGCAAGATGTACACCGCCGACGAGGTGCTCTCGCTGGTCTCGGAGACGGTGCTGCTGCCCACGTACAGCTGCTGGCGCTTCCTTTTGGGGCACGGCTGCGTGGGCGGGCGGCTGCACAGCGGCGTGGACCACGGGCGCATGGCGGCCAAGCTGGCGGTGCGCATCCTCTCCGGAGAGAAGCCCAGCCGCATCCCCATCGTGGACCACTTCGACGACCCCTACGCCTTCGACTACGTGGTGCTGCGCAAGCTGGGCGTGCCCCTGGGCGATTTGCCGCAGGGCAGCGAGATCATCAACGAGCCCTACGCCTTCTACACCATCAACAAGGGCCTGTTCTGGACCATCATCGGCTCGCTGGCCATCCTGGTGTTCATCCTGGTGCTGCTGGTCACCAGCATCGGCCAGCGCAGGCGCATCCAGGAACAGATCAACGACCAGCTCTCCTTCCTCAAGATCCTCATGGACGCCATCCCGCTGCCCATCTACTCGCTGAACCGGGGCGGCGGCTTCCTGGACTGCAACCCGGCCTTCGAGCGGCTTTTCGGCGTCACCCGCGAGGAAATCGCGGGCCGCGCGCCCGAGGCCCTGCCCGCCTTCGCCCCCGGCGACCCGGAGAGCGCCCAGGAGACCGGGGGCGGCCTGTGCGACGGCGTGGACAAGGAGCTGCTGCAAAGCCCGGGCGCGCGCGTGTACGAGTGCAGCCTGGTGGCCCCGGGCGGCGACGGGCCGCGGGCCATGATCGCCAGCAAGGCCACCTACCTGGGCGCCAAGGGCGAGATCCTGGGCCTGGTGGGCGTGCTGTCCGACGTCTCGGGCCTGAAGCGCGCCGAGGAGGAACTGCGCCAGGCCGAGGAGAAGTACCGCGGCATCTTCGAGAACTCGGTGCTGGGCATCTTCCGCGCCACGCCCCAGGGCGCCATCCTGGACGCCAACCACGCCCTGGTGGAGATGCTGGGCTATCCGGACCTGGAGGCGCTGCTCTCCGGCGGGCCGGACATCCTGCGCGAGGAGAGCGACGGCGGCTCCCACTGGCTGTCCTCGGCCCCCGGGCCCGGCGGCCACGCGGCCTACCGGCGCAAGCTGGTGCGCCACGACGGCCAGCCCATGACCGTGTTCCTGCACATCCGCGGCGTGGCCCGGGAGGACGGCGTCCTGGTGGCCTACGAGGGCATCGTGGAGGACGTGACCCAGCGCGAGAACGCCGAGCGCGCCCTGCAGGAGAGCCAGCGCATGCTCCAGCTGGTGCTGGACACCATTCCGCAGCTGGTGGCCTGGAAGGACCGCGACCTGCGCTACCTGGGCGTGAACCGCTCGTTCATGTCCTTCTTCGGGCTGGAGGACGGCTCGCAGGTGCTGGGCCACACCGACGCCGAGCTGTTTGACGGCG
Source organism: Pseudomonadota bacterium (assembly GCA_023438245.1). Classification (GTDB taxonomy): domain Bacteria; phylum Desulfobacterota; class Desulfovibrionia; order Desulfovibrionales; family Desulfovibrionaceae; genus Humidesulfovibrio. The sequence continues at coordinate 16,716 of JAEXRD010000124.1, forward strand.
CGGACTTCGCCGGACCGGCCCTGGACGCCGACGCCCTGGTGGTGGAGACCAACCAGGCCCAGTTCCGCGCCGCCTGGATGGCCGAGGACGGCCAGGGCCGGGCGGTGATCCTGGAGGTGAACCGCGTGCCCCTGCACGACGGCAAGGGTCGGGTGGTGGGCATCCTCTGCGCGGCGGAGGACGTCACCGAGAAGCTCAACCTGGAACGCCAGCTCCTGCAGTCCCAGAAGATGGAGGCCATCGGCACGCTGGCCGGCGGCATCGCCCACGATTTCAACAACATCCTCACCAGCATCATCAATTCCGCCGAGCTTGCGCTCATGGACGCGCCCGAGGGCACGGAAATGGCCGGGGACCTCTTGCGCGTGCTGCGCGCGGGCCAGCGCGGCAGCCAGCTGGTGCGCCAGATCCTGGCCTTCAGCCGCCCCTCCCAGGCCGGATTCCAGACCGTCAACGTGGCCGAGGTGGCCCGCGAGACGCTCTCGCTGCTCTCGGCCTCGCTGCCGCGCAACATCAGCGTGCACGAGGACATCCGCATCGACCCGGCCCTGGCCCTGGCCGACCCCATCCAGCTGCACCAGGTGTTCCTGAACCTGTGCACCAACGCCTTCCAGGCCATGCGCGAGGTGGGCGGCGACCTTGCCCTGACCCTCGGCCCCGAAATGCTCGACGCCCAGGCCGCCGAGACCCTGAACATCCAGCCGGGCCGCTTCCTGCGCCTCACCATCAGCGACACCGGACCCGGCATCGACCAGGACATCCTGGACAAGATCTTCGACCCCTTCTTCACCACCAAGGGCAAGGGCGAGGGCACGGGCCTGGGCCTGGCCGTGGTGCTCGGCATCATCAAGGCCCACAAGGGCGCGGTCGCCGTGTCCAGCATTCCCTGGGAGCGCACCACCTTCGACATCTACCTGCCCATGCTGGAGCGCGCCCAGGACGAGGACGACGCCGAGGCCGAGCAGGTGCGCCGAGGCCGGGGCCGCGTGCTGTTCGTGGAGGACGACCAGGACCAGCTGGCCACCATCCCGCGCGTGCTGGGCAGGCTGGGCTACGAGGTCACGGGGCGCTCCACCGCAGCCGAGGCCCTGCGCGCCCTGGACGTGGGCGGCGCGGCCTTCGACGTGGTGCTGACCGACTTCGACATGCCCGGCGTCAACGGCGTGGAGTTCGCGCGCAGGCTCATGACCGCGCGGCCCGGCCTGCCCGTCATCCTGGTTTCCGGGCGGCTGCACACCGGAGAAATCCCCCAGGACATGCCGCCCAACATCCTCAAGGTGCTGGCCAAGCCCTACAGCCAGGGCGCGCTGTCCGAAGCTCTGCGGGAAATTCTCGGCGGAGCTTAGGGGCTGGGGGGGCTGCCCCGCGAAGCGCCTTTTGCCCCCTGGCTTTGTCAGTCTGTCGCGGGGGGCTTAGGGGGGGCTGCCCCGCGCAGCGCCTTTTGCCCCCGGGGGTCGGGAGGGAGTG
>JAEXRD010000126.1 GCA_023438245.1 Pseudomonadota bacterium
GTTTTCCGGCGTCTGCGCCGGAAAACCCCGCTCGCATGTTGATCTGGGCCAGGGCCCGAAGCCGGGCCGAGGCTGCCCAAGCCCTCGCACGGGGCCAATCGCGGGTCCGGGGGGTCGTCACCCCCCGGCGCGGGGGTTCGGGGGCGCGCGGCCCCCGCCGCTCTCCCGGGCGGGGTCCCGGCGCGCTACAGCCTGCGCAGGGCCCGTGGCACCAGCGGCGCGGCCCCGGCCAGGGCCTCGTCGATGGCGTCGAGCCCGGCCTGCTTTTCGCGCGGCAGGCGCAGCCGCAGCCGCAGCGGATTGGAGGCGTGGTTGGAGAAGAACAGGCCTCCGGAGAGGGTGGTGGCCTCCAGCAGCTGGCGCAATTCCAGCAGCAGCCCGGCGTCGGTCTGGGGCGTGAAGCGCCCGGCCTCCAGCTCGGCGAAGAGCGGCGTGCCCGGCACCACCATGAGCGCCAGCGCGGCGGCCTGCTCCGGGTCCATCTGCGAGAGGGCGTGGCCCGTGGCCCGGGCGTGGGCGAGGGACGCCGAGGGATCCGCCCCGGCCAGGCCCAGCAGCACGGTGACGGACAGCTTGAGCCCGGCCTCGCGGGCCTTGGCGGCCTGGCGCAGATGCTCGGCCACGTCGCCCCACTTGTGCATGGCGGCAAGGACTTCGTCGGAGCCGGACTCCAGGCCGAGGTACAGGGTGGAGAGCCCGGCGGCGCGCAGTTCGGCGAGTTCGGCGGCGGACTTGCGGGAGAGCGCCTTGGCGTTGGCGTAGCTGGCGATGCGCGTGACGCCGGGCAGGTGGTCGCGGATGTCGGAAAGCGTTTCGAGCAGGCGGTCCTGGGGCAGGATGAGCGCGTCGCCGTCGCAGAGGAACACGCGGCGGATGTCGGAGAGGTGGCCGCGGGCGTGGGCCAGGGCGGAGAGCACGCGCTGGCGCGGCTTGATGGCGAAGCGCTTGCCCTTGTAGGCCGGGCAGAAGGCGCACTTGTTGTGCGAGCAGCCCAGCGTCACCTGGAGCAGGATGCTCCCGGCCTCGGCCGGGGGCCGGATGACCTGGCCTTCGAGGTCGTCGCCGAACATGGCTTACCGGACCTGCCTATTGCACCTGGGTGGTCATTTTGAGGCCGTACTTCTCGATCTTGGCGATGAGCGTGGGGCGCGAGAGGCCCAGCAGGCGCGCGGCGCGGGTGCGGTTGCCGCCGGTGATCTCCAGGGCCTCGGCGATGACGCTCTTGGCCACGGCGTCCAGCACGTGCTCGTAGGCCGCGTCCCCGGCCTCGTCCATGAGCGCGCGGCGGATGAAGGCGCGCAGGGTGCCCTCGCCCCCGGCCTGCTCCGGAGCCGATGAAGGGGCGAAGCCCCCGCCTGTGCCGCCCCCCTTGCCGATGGCCTGGCGCATCTCCTCGGCCCCGATGGGGCAGCCCCGGCTGAAGATGAGCGCCTTGTGCAGGGTGTTGCCCAGCTCGCGCACGTTGCCGGGCCAGGTGTGGGCGCAGAGTACGTCCAGGGCCTCGGGGGTCAGCCCGGGGTTCTGCATGTCCATCTCGCGGGAATAGCGGCGCAGGAAATGCTCGGCCAGCATGGGCAGGTCGCCCTCGCGCTGGCGCAGGGGCGGCAGGTCCACGCTCACCACCTTGAGGCGGTAGTACAGGTCCTCGCGGAAACGGCCCTCGGCCACGGCGGTTTCCAGGTCGCGGTTGGTGGCGGCCAGGATGCGCACGTCCACGGGGATGAGCTCGCGCCCGCCCAGGCGCTCCACCTGCTTTTCCTGCAGCAGGCGCAGAATCTTGGCCTGGATGTTCAGCGGCATGTCGCCGATCTCGTCCAGGAACACGGTGCCCCGGTTGGCCTGCTCGATCTTGCCCACGCGCCGGGCGCTGGCCCCGGTGAAGGCCCCTTTTTCATAACCGAAAAGCTCGGCCTCCAGCAGGGTGTCCGGAATGGCCACGCAGTTGATGACCACGAAGGGCTTTTCCGCCCGGCCGCTGTGCTGCCACAGGGCGCGGGCCACCAGCTCCTTGCCGGTGCCGGATTCCCCCCGGATGAGCACAAGCGCCTCGGTGGGCGCGGCCCGGCCGATGGCCTTGAAGACCTCCTGCATGGGGCGGCTGGCGCCCAGCAGGGCGTCGGCCACGGGGCCCTCGGGCGCGCCCTCGTCCTCGGCCTTCTCGGCGATGGCCACGCGCGCCCGGGCCAGCCGCCCGGCCTCCAGCCCCTGGCCGATGAGCCGCAGGATGTCCGGGATGTCGAAGGGCTTCAGGATGTAGTCGAAGGCCCCGAGCTTGGTGGCCTCGATGGCCGTCTCGGTGCCGCCGTAGGCGGTCATGATGATGACGGGCAGGTTGGGGCTGGCCGCGCGCATGCGCTGCATGGCCTCGATGCCGGTGATGCCGGGCATGCGCACGTCCATGACCACCAGGTCCGGGGCCAGGCGCGCCACCTCCTCCACCCCGGCCTCGCCGCTGGGGGCCAGGCGCACCTCATGGCCCTCGCTCTCCAGGATGCGCCCGAAGCTCTGGCGCAGCTGCGCGTCGTCGTCCACGATCAGGATCTGAGCCATACCTTCTCCCTGAGGGGCAGAACGATGAGGAAGGACGCGCCGGACGCGCCCTCGCCGGGGTGCGCGGGCTGGAGGTGGATGTAGCCGCCGTGCTCCTCCATGATGCGCTGGGCGATGGCCAGGCCCAGGCCCGTGCCCTCCTCCTTGGTGCTGAAGAAGGGCTGGAACACCTGGCCCGCCAGATCAGGCGGGATGCCGGGGCCGGAATCGGTGAGCTGCACCATGGCCACCCGGCCCAGGGGGTCCATGAAGCCGGTCTGCTCCACGATCTCGATGCGCCCGTTCTCGCCCATGGCGTCGCAGGCGTTGAGGATGAGGTTGACCATGGCCTCCTTGATCTGCTCGGGGTCCAGGTCCACCTCGGGCAGCGGCACCTCGCGCACCAGGCGCACGTCCACGCCGTAGGTCTCCAGCCGGTGCTTCAAGAGCTGCAGGGTCATGTCCACCACGCCGGAGAGGCTCATGTGCTGGAACTTGGGCTTGGGCGGACGGGAAAATTCCAGGAAGTTGCGCACGATGGTGTCCAGGTGGCGGATTTCCTCGCTGATGACCTCGAAGTCCTCGCGCTGCATGGGCGAGAGGTCGAGGCTTTTCTCCAGCGAGAACAGGCGCATCTTCACGCTGGTGAGCGGGTTGCGCACGCTGTGGGCCACGCCCGCGGCCAGCTTGCCCACCAGGGCCAGCTTCTCGGCCTGGATGAGGTGCTGGCGCGAGACCTGGAGCTCGGCGTGGGTCTGGTCCACGTCGCGCAGCAGGTTCTGCACCAGCTCGCCCACGGCGCGCACCTCGTCGGCGTTGGCCGCCTGGTCCGCCGAGGGCGCCTCGGCGCCGGAAGCCTGGCCTTCGCCCCCATGGCCCTCATGCTGCTCCGGCCCCTGGGCATCCGCCGGGGCCAGCACCGCGCCCAGCGCCAGCCGCCGGATGGGCCCCAGCACCTGCCGCAGCAGCACCCAGCCCAGCAGCAGCCCCAGCACCGCGCCCGCCGGAATGGCCAAGAGCGAGCCCGTGGTGGCCACCTTGGCCAGCGAGCGCATGGACTGCACGCCCAGGTCGGCGTCGCGCCCGTGCAGGGCGAACAGGGCCGTGGCCTCCTCCTGGGCCTGCTGGCGGTGGCGCGCCGCGCGGGCCACCAGCTCCGCGCCCTCGCCGGGCCTGCTTTTGGCCAGCTCGCGCAGGGTCTCCACCTGCTGGCCCACCTCCTTGTCCATGCGCTCGATGATCTCGCGCCCGGCCTCCAGCGGCTCGCTGGCGTGCATCACCAGCAGAGTGCGCGACACGGTGTCCTGGCGGCTCTCGAACAGGTCCAGGCGCGAGGAGTCCTGGCGCGCGGCCAGGGCCTCGCTCTCCAGTGCCCAGAGCTGCTCGGAAAGTCGCACGCTGCTGACCTGCTGGCCCAGGTTCACCTGGCGCAGCATGTCCGTGGCGTCCAGGTAGTGGCGCGCCAGCCAGTAGGTGGCCGTGGCCCCGGCGCAGGCGCAGATGGTCAGCCCGGCCAGCAGCGCGAACACGCGCCCGCGCAGCGAGGGCCGGACCACGATGGCCAGGCGCGCCAGGGCGGTGAGCAGGCTGTCGGATCGTTTGGGCAGATTCATGGGCCAAGCCATAGCCCATGCGGCCCGGAATGTCAGCCGCCCAGGCCTGTGGGGGCGGCGGGGAAATCAGGCCGTGGCCCGGAGCATGGAGGCGGGACGCGACAGGCAGGATGCGCAGGACAGGTAGGCGCTGATGGCCCGCCCCAGCGCCCTGCCGCCCCGGGCCTGCGACCCGGACCCGACCGATTGGCCGCCCTGGCCATCCTGGCCGGAGGAGTCGGCGGCCTGCTGGCCCTCGCCGCCCACGTCGCCGGTCTCGGCCTCGCTGGCGGGCTGGGTCTGCCGGGACTGGCGCCACAGCTCGGCCTGCACGCGGGCGTCGTTCAGCTCCTGGGAGAAGCTGCGCGAGGGCTGCTGGGTCTGGGTGCGCGGCTGCTGCACCGCCACTTCCGGCGGCGTGGCGCTCACCGCATCGCCCGAGGCGCTCACCCCGCTCACGGGGCCGGCGTCCCTGTCCGCCCCGGAGAGCGACTGCGCGCCGCCGGAGCGCCACAGCACCTGGTCCGTGGCGTAGGTCAACCCGAAGGGCCCGATGCGCAGGCTGACGCTGCGCGAGCGCAGCTGGGGGATGCCCGCCCCCGCCGCGCCCATCTGGCCCAGACCCCCGCCGGAAATGCTCACGGACATGGCCGTCTCCGCCTTGCTCCCGGCCCCCGGATTCCCAAAAAAAGAACCGGCGACCGCAGCTGCGCGGCCACCGGTTTCACCCAAAAAAAACCGGAAGCCGCCAGTTTCCGCCCGCTGGCCCTTCCTCATCCAGAGGGGACCGGGGCGTGAAGCGTCTTCCGTCCGTGGAAGCCGGGCGCGGGCCGAACAGTGTTCGGCGGGTCGCGCCATGACTCCTCTGTAACCATCCTCCGTCCCCTTGGCAACCCCCTTCGCCCCCTTCGGGGGTTTCATGGGAGATGGGCAGGCAGGCCAGGGCCGGGCAGGCGCGGTGCCCCCCCGCACCACCCTTTCCGGCCGCGCCCCGGCTTGCCTTCGCGGCCTCGACACGCTACAGCGGATGCCAACCCACAAGCCCCGGATGGGTCAACATTCCAACCCCCAGAGAGGTCCCCCGCGCATGAGCTACCGAATCCTCCAGAAAAAAGTTCTCATCCCTGGGCAGACCACACTGCTGGTCATCGATGCCCCGCACGTGGCCAAGCACGCCAAACCCGGCAATTTCGTCATCCTGCGCACCAGCGAGAAGGGCGAGAGAATCCCGCTCACCATCGCCGACTGCGACCCGGCTGCCGGAACCGTCACCATCGTCTACCTGGTGGTGGGCAAGAGCACGGCGGAGCTCAACACCTTCGAGGAAGGCATGAGCCTGCCCGACTTCTGCGGTCCGCTGGGCAAGCCCACGCACATCGAGAAGCAGGGCACCGTCATCTGCGTGGGCGGCGGCACGGGCGTTGCCGCCATGCACCACATCGCCAAGGGACACGCCGCGGCGGGCAACCATGTGGTGGCCGTCATCGGCGCGCGCAACAAGGACCTGCTGCTGTTCTGCACCGAGCTGGGCAGCTTCTGCCCCGAAGTGCTGGTGGCCACCGACGACGGAAGCCAGGGCCACAAGGGCTTCGTCACCGAGGTGCTGCGCCAGCGCCTTGAGGAAGACAAGAACGTCTCCGAGGTCGTGGCCATCGGCCCCGTGCCCATGATGGAGGCCGTGGCCAAGGTCACCAAGCCCTTCGGCGTCAAAACCACCGTCAGCCTCAACTCCATCATGGTCGACGGCATCGGCATGTGCGGCGCCTGCCGCTGCACCGTGGGCGGCGAAACGAAGTTCGCCTGCGTGGACGGCCCGGAGTTCGACGGCCACTCCGTGGATTTCGGCGAGCTGCGCCTGCGCCTGGGCCAGTTCCGCCCGCAGGAGCAGGAGTCCATGGCCCTGTTCCAACACAAGTGCCAGTGCGGGGAGGGCAAGTAAGATGAGCGAGAAAGCCACCAAGCCCGCCAAGAAGGCCCTGCCCCGCACCGAAATGCCCACCCAGCCCCCGCTGGTGCGCATCCAGAACTACCTGGAAGTGGCCCTGGGCTACACCGAGGCCGATGCCGTGGCCGAGGCCACGCGCTGCATCCAGTGCAAGAAGCCCCTGTGCCGCCAAGGCTGCCCCGTGGAAATTGACATCAAGGGCTTCATCGGCCAGTTGCAGAAGGGCGACCTGCCCGGCGCGTACAAGGTGCTGCGCGACTACAACTCGCTGCCCGCCGTGTGCGGACGCGTGTGCCCGCAGGAAACCCAGTGCGAGGGCGAGTGCATCCTGGGCAAGAACCCCGAGAAGACCGGCGGCCCCGTGGCCATCGGGCGCCTGGAGCGCTACGTGGCCGACACCTTCGCCGCGCGCCTGGCCGCGGGCGACAAGGCCTGCCTGCAGCTCACCGGCGAGGCCGCCTGCCGCATCGAGCGCCCGGACCTCAAGGTCGCCTGCATCGGCGCGGGTCCGGCCAGCCTCACCGTGGCCGGATACCTGGCCACCTACGGCATCAAGGTCACCGTGTTCGAGGCCCTGCACGAGGTGGGCGGCGTGCTCATCTACGGCATCCCCGAGTTCCGCCTGCCCAAGGACATCGTGCGCCGCGAAGTGGACGCCATGAAGGAACTGGGCGTGGAGTTCCGCACCAACTGGGTGGGCGGCAAGTCGTTCACCGTGCAGGAGCTCTTCGACGAGGGCTACAAGGCCATCTTCATCGGCGTGGGCGCGGGCCTGCCCCAGTTCCTCAAGGTGCCCGGCGAGAACAGCATCGGCGTGTTCTCCGCCAACGAGTACCTCACCCGCGTGAACCTGGGCCGGGCCTACGACTTCCCCAACCACGACACGCCCATCTTCAAGGCCGACAACGTGGCCGTCATCGGCGCGGGCAACGTGGCCATGGACGCCGCGCGCACCGCCCTGCGCCTGGGCGCCAAGAACGTGTCCATCGTGTACCGCCGCACCAAGGACGAAATGCCCGCCCGGCACGAGGAGCTGGAACACGCCATCGAGGAGGGCGTGGTGCTGCGCTGCCTGTGCGGGCCGCTCGAATACATCGCCGACGAGAACAAGCGCCTCACCGGCCTCAAGGTCCAGAAGATGTGCCTGGGCGAGCCCGACGCCTCCGGTCGCCGCCGCCCCGTGCCCGTCGAGGGCCAGACCGAGATCGTGCCCTGCGAGCTGGCCGTGGTGGCCGTGGGCACCAAGCCCAACCCCATCCTGCTCGAAGCCACCAAGGGCCTGGCGCTCAACAAGTGGGGCTACATCGACGCCAACCCCGACACCGGGGAGACCAGCATCCACAACGTGTTCTCCGGCGGCGACATCGTCACCGGAGCCGCCACCGTCATCAGCGCCATGGGCGCCGGACGCAAGGCCGCCAAGGAAATCGCCAAGCGCCTGCTGGGGAC
>JAEXRD010000152.1 GCA_023438245.1 Pseudomonadota bacterium
CCTCACTCCCCCCTCAAAAGCTTTTCATGGGGTTTCGGGAGCAAGTCTTGCGCCTCATTATACCGCAGAAATATCATTCGTTGCATTTAGTTGCCCCGTGCTGTATGTGGCATCAAATCATGTTGCCATCACGAACTCGCGAGGCTGCCAATGAGCTCAATTTCAAAGGATCGATTCGTCGAGATCAAAAATTATGACCCGGGTCGCAGATGCTTTGCTGATTTCTCTGGCATTCACGCCCAAGCCACGGGCAACCCCTACTTCAAAGCACCCTTTACCGAGAGCATAAAACCCATCTTCGAGGCCAGCACAGAGATACGTCTGCGCTTGGACAAAGATGGTTCTCATTGCTATTGTTATCTGAACACTGATGAAGACCGTTCCGTTGCTCAAGAATGGATTGACTCGCAGGGTCCACGCGTCTTTCTGCGCGACTGCCTGACATGTTCGATTGCGCTCGGCGTCAACATGACGAACGTGGAAACCGGCGAACGCACCGATTTGGGCGAACTAGAATATCAGGCCAAGACCCACACATGCGAAAAATCTACCCAGGCCCTAGCAGATCGCATGGCGGCAGCCATTGAAAGCCTCCCTCTTTACAAAGACACGGGCCTGATTGCCGCCGTACCCGCGAGGCCAGGGAAAACCACAGCCGATCTCCCCACCGAACTGGCAAAAAGGATTGCCGAGGCCAAAGGGCTAACGGACCTAACCCCTCACTTCCAGTATGGCGGCGTACGGGAGCAACTGAAAACCCTCCCCCTGTCTGAGAGATGGGACGCCTGGGAGGGAGCGCAACTGTCAATCTGTGACGAGGGCAAAGACCTCTTGGACGGCAACCCCGTCATTCTCATTGATGACAAATACCAATCAGGGGTCAGCGCGAACTTTGTGGGGATGATCCTCCAGCAGGCCGGAGCTTCAGAAATTCTCGGCCTGTACGCAGTGAAAACCATGCGCGACACCGATAACCAGGGCTGAATTGCCTTTGCCTCGGATGTGTGGCAGGGAGCAGGTCATGAGCCGGAAAGAGTTCCCACCGTCAGCAACCTTGTCGGCCACCGACCAGCGCTACCCCAAGGCCGTGTCGCGCCTGCTGGGCAGCAAGGCTCCTGAGCAGCTTTTCTGCATGGGCAATCTGGCTCTGCTCAGCATGCCCGGAGTCGGCTTTTGCGGCTCTCGCAAGGCCAGCGACCGAGGGATTGCCGTTGCCGACGACTGCGCGCGCCAGTTGGTGAAGGCCGGATTCGTTGTCATCTCTGGCAATGCGGCTGGCGTGGACCATGCCGCCCACAAGACCGCCTTGGAAGCTGGCGGCTGCACCATCTTGGTTCTGCCAGAGGGCCTAGACCACTTCCGAATCCGCAAAACCTTAGCAGACGCCTGGGATTGGAATCGGACACTGGTCATCAGCCAGTTTCCGTCTACCGCCGTCTGGCAGAACTACCGGGCGATGGAGCGGAACAACCTCATCATCGCCCTCAGCCGGGCTATGGTTGTTATCGAGGCCGGGGCCACCGGCGGAACGCTTCATGCGGGGAAGAGCACGCTCAAAATGGGTCTGCCCCTCTTTGTCGTCGAATACAGCGACATGAAGTCACTGGCCCCCGGAAATCAAGAACTTATCTCTTTGGGCGGCCTGCCTGTCAGGAAAAGCCCGCATTCCGGCAGGGCCAACGTCGAGAGAATCGAAGTGGCCGCAACAAGCCCCGTTACGACAGTCGCTATGAATATGGGGACGTTGCCGCTGGCCCTGTAGTCTACGCAATCCCCCCTCCCGCACATCTTCCCTCCCCGCCGCTTTTGGCCTATGTGTGCCCGCATGAACGCGACATGCACACAGAAGCGCAAGGATGAGCTGGCCCGGAACCTGGACGCGGTGAAGCGCCGCATGGCCAAGGCCTGCGAGGCCGCCGGGCGCAAGGTGGAGGACGTGCTGCTGGTGGCGGTGAGCAAGTTCCACCCCGCCTGCGACGTGGCGGCCCTTGCCGCGCTGGGGCAGCGGCATTTCGGCGAGTCCTACGTGCAGGAGGCCCTGGCCAAGCAGGCCGAGCTCTCCGGCGAGGACGTGCTCTGGCACTTCGTGGGCGGGCTGCAGACCAAGAAGGCCAGGCAGGTGGCCGGGCATTTCGTGCTGGTGCACAGCGTGGACAGCGTGAAGCTGGCGCGCGAGCTGGCCAAGAGGGCCAGGGAGGCCGGGGTGCTCCAGAGCGTGCTCATCGAGGTGAATATGGGCGAGGAGCAGAAGGCCGGAATCCCGGAAGAAGGCCTGGACGAGCTGGCCCGCGAGGTGCTGGCCCTGAACCAGGGCGGCCTGGGCCTGGACCTGAAGGGCCTGATGTGCCTGCCGCCGGTGTTCGACTCCCCCGAGGAGGCCGGGCCCGCGTTCGAATACCTGCGCGAGCTGCGCGACGGCCTGGCCGAGAGGCTGGGCGTGGCCCTGCCGCACCTTTCCATGGGCATGACCGGCGATTTCGAGGCCGCCATAGCCGAGGGGGCGACCATCATTCGGGTGGGCACGTCCATCTTCGGCCCGCGCCCGGCAAGATAGCAGGCCGGAAACGCAAGGGACGCCCGGCGCTTCTTGCACATCGCCGGGGCGAATGGTATTCTGCGCCATGCGGGGCCGTGCGCCCCGCAAACCCGCAACCCCTGGCCGCCATGCACCGCATCCCGAAGCCCCGACATGGGCGCAGCGGAACACGCATCGCCCCCCTGGCCGTGGCCCTGGCCACGGCGCTGGTGCTGTGCGCGGGCGCGGCCCAGGCCCAGTCGCTGGCGCTCTCCAACCTCGTGGTGGACAACCAGGCCGGAACGCTCATGGCGCGCTTCGGCGTGGCTGTGGAGGGCGCGGCCAGCCTCACCGACCAGCTCCAGGCCGGGGCCACCCTGGCGCTTTCCTGCAAGGCCAGGCTGACCAAGGCCGGGGGCCTGCTGGGCGGCACGCACATCTCCGAGACCGGCATGCTAAGCCGCCTGAAGTTCGACCCGCTGACCAGGGAGTACGCGCTCCAGCTGCCCGGCCGCGAGACCCCCCTGCGCGGCGCCTCCTTGGACGAGCTGCTGCGCTCCGGCTGGGGCGAGCTGGCCCTGGACCTGGGCTCCTGGCGGCAGCTGGAGAGCGGCCAGGACTACTCCGTGTCGCTGGAGATCAAGCTTTCCCAGGCGGAGATTCCCAGCTGGCTCAAGCGCAACCTGTTCTTCTGGTCCTGGGACGTGATTCCCGCCACCAGCTACCAGCTGCACTTCCGGTACTGACGCCCATGAGCCGGAACGAGCACACGCCCCCCCCGCCCGGCGATCCCGCGCCCGAGGCGGACCTGTCCCAGGCGGGCAAGCCCCAGGCCGATCTGGCGCAGTCCGGCCAGGTCCATGCGGACAATTCCCACGCCGACAAGGCCCATGCCGACAAGGAAAAGTCCCGCCGCAAGCGCGAGGTGAGCCTGGCCGTGGGCGGCGCGCTCCTGATCGTGGGCCTGACCTGGGTGGAGCTGCGCATGCTGGGCCTCAACTCCGCGCTGTTCCTGGGCCTGTTCAACTTAAACGTCATCCTGCTCCTGGTCATGCTCTTCGTGGTGGCCAGAAACGGCGTGAAGCTGCTCTTGGAGCGCCGCCGCAACGTGCTGGGCTCGCGCCTGCGCACCCGGCTGGTGGCGGCCTTCATCTTCCTGTCGCTGGTGCCCGTGGCGCTCATGTACTACGTCTCGGCCAAGTTCGTGCAAACCAGCGTGGACTACTGGTTCAAGGCCCAGGTGGAAGAGAGCATGGAGCAGTCGCTCGAGATCGGGCGGGCCTTCTACCAGTCCGCCCAGGCCCGGCTGGAGAAGCAGGGCAAGGGCATCCTGGAGGACGTGGCCAAGAACCACTACGTCTGGGGCGGCAAGGCCATGGACTCCTACATGGCCGAGAAACAGGCCGAATACGGGCTGTGGGCCATCGGCATCATCGGCCCGGACGGCAAGGACCGCAACAAGCACCCCGAGGCCGTGTTCGACCGCGCCTGGGGCGAGATCCGCGGCAAGATCGACCTGGCCGACCTGCGCAAGACCCCGCGCTACTACTCCACCATGCTCTCCACGGCGGGCAGCGACCTGGTGGTGGGCGTGCTGCCCGTGGACGAGGGCCGCAGCGGCTTCCTCATCGTGGCCGAGAGCATCGGCGGCGGGCTGATGTACAAGCTCGACGAGGTGGCCCGGGGCATCGGCGAGTACAAGAAGCTCCGAAAGCTCAAATATCCCTGGAAAATGACGCTCTACCTGACCCTGGGCGTCATGAGCCTGATCATCGTGCTGGCGGCCACCTGGTTCGGCTTCCGCCTGGCCAAGGAGCTCTCCGCCCCGGTGCAGGCCCTGGCCGACGGCACCGACCGCATCGCCAAGGGCGATCTTTCCGTGCGCCTGGAGGACACCTCCGGCGACGAGCTGGGCAGCCTGGTGCGCTCGTTCAACCGCATGGCCGAGGACCTGCAGGCCGCGCGCACCCGGCTGATGAGCGCCAACGACCGCCTGGGCCAGCAGTACGAGGAACTGGAGCGCCGGGGCCGCTACATCGAGGCCGTGCTGGACAACATCACCAGCGGCGTCATCTCCACCGACGCCCTGGGGCGCATCGGCACCGTGAACAAGGCCGCCGAGGCCATGCTCGGGGTCAGCGCGGGCCAGCTCATCGGGCTGAAGGCCCAGCACCTGGTCAGCGGCGAGTTCTCCGAGCTGCTCAAGGACGCCCTGGTGCAGATCGCCCGGAACCCCCGGCTGCAGTGGACGCGCCAGATCGAGCTGCCGCTTTCCGGGCGCAACGCGCGCTTCCTGGTCAACGTGGTGGGCCTGGCCGCCGGGATTTCCCCGCCGGTCGGGCCGAGTGCGCCGACCGGACCGGGCCCCCTGGGCGAGGGCATGGGCCTGGTGGCGGTGTTCGAGGACATCACCGAGCTGGAGAAGATGCAGCGCCTGGCCGCCTGGCGCGAGGTGGCCCAGCGCATCGCGCACGAGATCAAGAACCCGCTCACGCCCATCAAGCTCTCGGCCCAGCGGCTCTTGCGCAAGTTCTCGGCCAAGACCGACGACCCCAGCTTCACCGAGTGCGGCGAGCTCATCGTGCGCGAGGTGGAGCGCCTGCAGCAGATGGTGGGCGAGTTCTCCAACTACGCCAAGCTGCCGGAAATCCAGCCCAGGCTGGACGACCTGAACACGCTGCTGGCCGAGGTGGCGGGCACCTTCGAGGTGAGCCACCGGCACATCGCCTGGGCGCTGGAGCTGCCCGAGGCCATCGGCCCCTTCGCCTTCGACCGCGAGGGCCTGCGCAAGGTGCTCATCAACCTGCTGACCAACGCCGCCGAGGCCCTGGAAGGGCGCGACGACGGCCGCGTGACCCTGGCCGCGCAGGTGGACCGGCGCGCGGGCCGGGTGCGCATCAGCGTGGAGGACAACGGCCCGGGCATTCCCGCGGCGGAGCGCGCGCGCATGTTCGAGCCCTACTTCTCGCGCAAGAAGTCCGGCACGGGCCTGGGGCTCACCATCGTGCGCTCCATCGTGGCCGACCACCGCGGCCACGTGCGCGTGGAGACGGCCAAGCCCCACGGCGCGGTGTTCATCGTGGACCTGCCGCTGGCCTGAGGCTCGCCCGCCTTTTCTTCCCGCCCTCGCCCGCATCCCGCCCTTGACCCCGGCTTCGGATTGGGGCTAGCTGTCTGGTGATTCCGGCCCACGCCGCGCCCGCTAAAGCCATTTTCCGCGCAGGCCGATAAAGAAGGCCAGGGGGAACTCCACTTGAGCAACGAACACGACGACTCCCAGAAGCCCTCGGCCAGCGGCAAGGTGCTGGACATCGAGGCCCTGACCGACCTGTGCCGCCGCCAGCGCGAGGCGGGCAGGCGCGTGGTGCACTGCCACGGCTGCTTCGACCTCTTGCACATCGGCCACATCCGCTATTTTCGCGAGGCGCGCCAGATGGGCGACTTCCTCGTGGTCACCATCAGCCCGGACCGCTACGTGGACAAGGGCCCGCACCGGCCCACCTTCGACGAGGCCCTGCGCGCCGAGGCCGTGGCCAGCCTGGACAGCGTGGACGCCGTGGCCGTGAACGCCTGGCCCACCGCCGAGCAGACCCTGGAGCTCCTGCGCCCGGCCATCTACGTCAAGGGCGCGGACTTCAAGAGCGTGGAGGCCGACCGCACCGGCAAGCTCAAGCGCGAGGAGGACGTCTGCCGCGCCATCGGGGCCGAGCTGCGCTTCACCGACGACCTGGTGTTCAGCTCCACCAACCTCATCAACCGCTTTTTCTCGGCCTTCAGCCAGGAGATGCAGGACTACCTGGAGCTGTTCCGCCGCCGCTACTCCCTGGACGAGGTGCTGGACGTCATCGACCGCATGGCCGGGCTGGACGTGCTGGTGGCGGGCGACGTCATCATCGACGAATACTGCTACTGCCACCCGCTCGGGGCCTCGTCCAAGTCCCCTGTGCTGGCCGTGAAGTACGACAGCAGGGACCTTTTCGCCGGGGGCGTGCTGGCCGTGGCCAACCACATCGCCTGCTTCGCGGGCAGCGTGCGCCTGCTGGCCCACGTGGGCGAGCACGGCCACGGGCGCGAGTTCATCGCCTCCAAGCTGCGTCCCAACGTGCGGGCGGACTTCTGGACCCAGCCCGGCGCGCCCACCCTGGTGAAGCGGCGCTACGTGGACGGCTACTCCATGACCAAGCTGCTGGAAATTTACGAGATGGACGACTCCGGCCTGCCGCCGAAGGAAGACGCCGAACTGGTGGCCGCCGCCCGGCAGGAGGCCGCCGCCAAGGATCTGACGGTGGTGGCGGACTTCGGCCACGGGGCCGTGAGCCAGAACCTGCGCAACGCCCTGGCCCAGGACGCCCGCTTCCTGGCCGTGAATACCCAGGTCAACGCGGGCAACGCCCACATGCACACCATCTCCCGCTACCCCCGGGCCGACTACATCAGCCTCACCGAGCGCGAGCTCAGGCTCGACGCCCGCGACGTGAAGAGCGACCTGCGGCCCCTGGTGTCGGACATGGTGGAGCGCTTCGGCTGCCGGTTCCTGGCCGTGACGCGCGGCAAGAAGGGCTCGGTGGTGGGCGCGCCGGGCGGCTCCTTCGTGGCCGTGCCCGCCTTCGCCAGCAAGGTGGTGGACAGCGTGGGCGCGGGCGACGCCTTCTTCTCCATCAGCGCCCTGGCCGCCCAGCTGAACGCCCCGCGCGAGGTCGTGGGCTTTTTGGGCAACGCCGCCGGGGCCCTGGCCGTGCAGATGGTGGGCAACCAGAAGGCCGTGGACCGCCAGGAACTGTCCAAATACATCACGACCATACTGAAATAGGGCAGGAGAAGGCATGGCCGGCCGCTTCCCCAGATTCGACACCACGCGGCTGACGCTGCGGCCCTTGTCCGAGCGCAGGCACGACCTGGACGCCTCCATCGCGCGCGAGCCCGCGCCCGTGGCCCAGGTGCGCCCGGAGATCGGGCTGGTGGCCCGGCGCATCCGGGAGGCCAGAAGGCGCGGCGCCCCGGTCATCGCCATGATGGGCGCGCACGTCATCCGCAGCGGGGTGCAGCGCCAGCTCATCGACCTCATGGAGCGCGGGCTCGTCACCGGCCTGGCGGGCAACGGCGCCTGCGCCATCCACGACTACGAGCTGGCGCGCATCGGCGCCACCACCGAGAGCGTGGCCCTGTACATCCGCGACGGGCGCTTCGGCCTCTGGCGCGAGACCGGGGAGCTCAACGCCGTGGCGGCGCTGGCCGCGCGGGAAGACCTGGGCCTGGGCGAGGCCCTGGGCCGTCAGATCGCCAGCGGCGGGCCGCAGAAATTTCCCCGCGCGGACATCAGCCTCTTCGCCGCGGCGCACCGCCTGGGCCTGCCCTTCACCACCCACGTGGGCATCGGCTACGACATCGTGTGCGAGCACCCGGACTACGACGGCGGGGCCTGGGGCAAGGCCAGCCACGCGGATTTCCTCGTCTTCGCCCGCCAGCTGGAAGCCCTTGAGGGCGGCGTGATCCTGAGCCTGGGCAGCGCCGTCATGGGGCCGGAGGTGTACCTGAAGGCCCTGGCCATGGCCCGCAACGTGGCCGCGCAGGAAGGGCGGCAGATCGCGCACTTCACCGTCATGGTCAGCGATTTGCATGCGCTCAGCTCAGAGCCCGGGCGCGAGGCCCCCAGGGGCAGCGCGGAATACTACTTCCGCCCCCTGAAGACCATGCTGGTGCGCACCGTGGCCGACGGCGGAGAAAGCGTGTACGTGTGCGGAACGCATGCGGAAGTTGTCCCGGAGCTGTGGACGGCCCTGTTGGGCGGAGGGGAAGGCTCATGAGCGAAGCCTGGCTGCGCTACCTGAAAAACCTGCATGAAATTCTTGCCGCCATGTCCATCCGCGATGCGGACGGCGGCGAACTGACCCCGGACATCGGGCTGAACCAGTGGGTGGACCTGGCCTGGGGCGTCAAGAGCGC
Organism: Pseudomonadota bacterium; assembly: GCA_023438245.1. GTDB lineage: Bacteria > Desulfobacterota > Desulfovibrionia > Desulfovibrionales > Desulfovibrionaceae > Humidesulfovibrio. Next base: position 8,459 of record JAEXRD010000152.1, read on the forward strand.
CGGGGGCTGCGTCTATTTCGTGGGCAACGGGGCCAGCGCCTCCATGGCCTGCCACTTCGCCACCGACGTGGCCAAGAACGCCAAGGTGCGCTCCCAGGTGTTCACCGACCCCGCGCTCATGACCGCCGTGGCCAACGACATCCACTACGACGACGTGTTCTCCGAGCCGCTGAGCTGGCTCATGCAGCCCAACGACATGCTGGTGGCCATCAGCAGCTCGGGCAATTCGCCCAACATCGTCAAGGCCGTGCGCACCGCCCGCGAGCGCGGCGGCAAGATCGTCACCCTCTCGGCCATGCGCCCGGACAACCACATCCGCGCCCTGGGCGACCTGAACGTGTACCTGGCCGCATCCACCTACGGCCTGGCGGAGAGCGGCCACGCCGCCATCCTGCACCACTGGACCGACATGCTCATCCACCTCAACTCCGGCCAACTGGCCAGCGCCACATGGACCACTCGCGGATCGACAGTCATAAGCTGATGTTCCACCCGGACAGGGTGGCCCGCTGGCAGAACGGGGAAATCGTCCCGCCGCTGTACATGGAGCTGAGCCCCAGCGGGGCCTGCAACCATCGCTGCAGTTTCTGCGGGCTGGACTTCATGGGCTACAAGCCGAGCTTCCTGGACACCGCCATGCTGCGCAAGCGGCTGACGGAAATGGGCCGCTACGGCCTGAAGAGCGCCATGTTCGCGGGCGAGGGCGAGCCCTTCCTGCACCGCGACATGCCCGCGCTGGCCCGGCACACCAAGGAATCGGGCATCGACGTGGCCTTCACCACCAACGCGGTGCTGCTGACTCCGCAGAAGGCCGCCGAGGTGCTGCCCGTCACCAGCTGGATCAAGGTCAGCTGCAACGCGGGCACCCCGGAGAGCTACGCCAAGGTGCACGGCACCCAGGCCGCTGATTTCGGCCGCGTCATGGACAACCTGGCCGCCGCCGTGGACCTCCGCCGCAAGGACAACCTGGCCTGCACCCTGGGCCTGCAGATCCTGCTGCTGCCGGAGGTGGCCGGCGAGGTGGAGGGCCTGGCCCTGCGCTGCCGCGACCTGGGCCTGGACTACATCGTGGTCAAGCCCTACTCCCAGCACCCGCAGAGCAAGACCCGGCGCTACGAGGGCGTGTCCTACCAGGGCATGGAGGAGCTGGCCGGGCGCGTCAACGCGCTGTCCACCCCGGCGTTCAAGGTGGTGTTCCGCCTGCGCGGCATGCAGAAGGTCAGCGAGGGCACGCGGCCCTACGACCGCTGCCTGGGCCTGCCCTTCTGGTCGTACATGGACGCACGCGGCAACATCTGGGGCTGCAGCGTGTTCCTGGGCGACGAGCGCTTCCTGTACGGCAACGTCTACGAGCAGACCTTCCAGGAGATCTGGGAAGGCCCGCGCCGCAAGGCCTCGCTGGACTTCGTGGCCAGGGAGCTCGACGCCTCCACCTGCCGCGTGGGCTGCCGCATGGACGAGGTGAACCGCTACCTCTGGGAGCTTTCCCACCCGCACCCCCACGTGAACTTCATCTAGGCCCCCCGGGACCAAGCGAGGAAGGAAACAGGCCATGCCAGCCGCCACAACCGATCATGCGCTGAACGAAGGAACGCGGCTTCTGCACCGGCCCGGCCAGCTCAGCCGCGCCGGGGTGCTGGACGTGGGCCTCAAGTGCGCGCATTCCTGCCGCTTCTGCTACTACAGCTACCTCGACGGCACGGACGACCAGTTCCGGGGCATCCGCCAGGGGTCCTTCCGCACCGAGGAGGACTGCCGGGCCATCCTGGCCGGGTTTGCGCGCCAGGGCTTCGTCAATTTCGACGTCACCGGCGGCGAGCCCACGCTCATGCCCGCCCTGCCCGCGCTGGTGGACTACGCCCGGCGCGACCTGGGCCTGGCCGCGCGGGTCATCACCCTGGGCCAGTTCCTGCTGAGGCAACGCCCGGGCCGGGGCACGCTGCTGGACGAACTGCTTCAGGCCGGGCTGGCGGACCTGCTGCTCTCGGCCCATGCCTGCACCGAGGAGAGCTTCCGCGCCTGCACCGGCGGCTCCTGGAACACGCTTTCCGCGCTCATGGACGAGCTGGACCGCCGGGACTTCCAGTTCGGGGCCAACACCACCGTGTTCGCGGACAACTTCCGCTCCCTGCCGGACATCGCCCAGGCCCTGGCGGCCCACGGGCTGTACGTGCAGAACTACATCTTCTTCAACGCCTACTACGGCTGGCGGCAGGACGAGCGCGCCGCCCGCGTGCAGTCCCGCTACTCCGAGGCCTACCCGCACCTGCGCCGGGCCGTGGAGCTGCTGGACGCCCGGGGCGTGGCGGTGAACATCCGCTACGTGCCGCTGTGCGTGGTGCCGGGGCTGGAGCGCCATGTGGTGGGGGCCATCGGCCTGGCCCACGACCCCTTCGAGTGGCGCAACCGGGCCTGCAACCACGAAGCCGCGCCGGACTTCTGCTCCCAGGCGCTGGAGATCCCGCCCTCCGGCGTGCGCGAGGCCCACGCCTACCGCCCGCTGGACGAGGCGCTGCCGAATGGCGTGCGCGTCACGGGCATGCGCGGGGAGCGCTTCAAGCTGTTCACCTCGGCCTGCCAGGACTGCGCCGCGCGCGAGGCCTGCGACGGCATCGACCCCGGCTACCTGGCCCGCCACGGGGACTCGGAATTCACGCCCTACGCCGACATGGCGCTCTCCGGCCCGCTGCTGAAGGCCCGGCTGGACTACGCCCCGGCCTTCGCCGTGAAGCTGGGGGGCAAGGCCGTCATGCGCACCGGCATGCGAGATATTTCCGGAGCCGAATCATGAGCCGCGCCGCCAAGCCCACCCCGGAGGCCCTCGCGCCCGATCTTTCCGGCGCTTCCGGCCTGCCCGATCTGTCTGGCCTGCCCGATCTGTCTGGCCTGTTCGGCCCGCTGGAGGGGCTGGACCCGGCGCTGTTCTCCGCCGTGGTGCGCCAGACCGCCCGCGTTGTGCCGCAGCACTTCGTGGACAAGAACGCCGCCCTGCTGGAGCGCCGCATGGCCGCCCCGGTGCTGGACGGGCTGTGGCGGTCCGGCGTGCGCCGCGTGGCCCTGGCCGGGCCGGGCCCGGCCCTGGACGAGCTGCTGCGCTCCGGTATCCTGGAGCGCTTCTCCCTGGCGGGCATCTACAGCGCCGCCGGGGGCGAGGAGATTTTCGCCGGGGCCTACGGCCACCAGCGGGCGCGGGCGCTGGCCAGCCTGGGCAAGGGCGATGCCGACGCGCTGCTGCTCACCGACGGCCTGGAGCAGTCCTGCCTGGACCGGATTCCCGTGGGCCTGCGCGTGGCCGCGCTGCCCGGCCTGGCCCAGGACCGCGCCCTGCGCCTGTTCCTGCCCCAGACCCGGCGCGAGCACGCCGAGCACTTCGCCCTGCTGGAAGAGCAGGCCGCCCGCGTGCTGGACGAGGCCTTCGAGCCCGGGAACACCGTGCTCTTCGCGGGCGTCTACGCCTATTTCAATTTCAACCGCATGAGCCGCGCCCTGCGCGCGCGCGGCCTGCGCACGGCCTTCCTGTGCCTGAACCCTTCCAACACGCCGTTCCGCGACGGGGCCTTCGACGCCGTGGCCCACGCGGGCAGCGACATGGAGCTGTTCTACCGCCTGCTGTGCCGCCACCGCTACCGGGTGGTGCACTTCCAGGCCTGGCTGGGGCTGCACTGCTTCGCCGCCGCGGCCTGCCGCCTGTGCCCCTCGCCCATGGCCGTGGAGTTCAACGACATTCCGCAGTTCGTGCTGTCGCGCGAGGACTTCGACCGGGCCTTCGGACCCGGCCAGTTCGAGCGCGAGGAGGCCGGGGTGCAGACCGTGCTGGACCACGCCGGGGCGCTCATCCTGAACGCCCGCGAGGAGGCCGCCGCCGAGCTGCTTACAATGGCGGGCAGCAACCGCCGGGCGGGCATCTTCTCGTTCCACAGCTATCCTGATCCGGCACACTTCGGCCCGGAGAAAACACCGGCAAGCGCCAAGGGCGGCCCCGTGCGCATCGGCTTTGCGGGCTCGCTCAACCCCTCCTCGCACCCGGACGAGGTCTTCGGCGACGTGAAGCTGCTGGGGCTCATCACCGAGCTCACCGGCCAGGGGCTGGAGTTCCAGCTGTTCTTCAACCCCTTCCAGCGGCCCGAGCCCCAGGGCGCGTTCTGGGACTATTTCCACCTGGCCGGACGCCAGCCGCTGTTCAAGCTGCGCCACGGGGTCAGCCCCGCCGCGCTCTCCGGCGAGTTGGCCGGGCTGCACTACGGCAGCATGCTCTACCGCATCCCGCCGGGCTTCCGCATCCGGGCCGAGCACTTCCGCCACATGATGCCCACCAAGCTGTTCAGCTACCTGGAGGCCGGGCTGCCGGTGCTGGTGAGCGAGGAGCTCCTGGGCGTGGCCCGGCTGGTGCGCGAGCGCGGCCTGGGCCTGGTGCTGGCCGCGGCGGACCTGCCGCGCCTGGCGGAGATCCTGGCCGAGACCGACCACGCAGCCCTGCGCCGAAACGTGCTGGCCTACCGCCAGGAGCAGTCCATGCCCAGCATGATCGGGCGGCTGCTGGACATCTACGAGCATGCCCGCGCCGCCACCAGCGGAGCGCCAAGCGACCGGAGCCCCCGATGAGCGAATTTTCCTGGCTGGACGGCGAGAACCGCCAGCGCCTGCTGGACATCCTGGCCGCGCCCATGCCGCGCGGGCGCGGAACCCTGGCCTACCGCGACCTGCCGAGGCACCTGGGCCAGAGCCGCGTGAACGGCAAGCCGCACATCGTCTGCGTGGCCTACTATCCCTTCGCCTCGGTCATCAAGCGCGCCCTGGCCCTGCGCCGCGGCGGCGAGGCCCACGTCACCTTCCTGGGCTGCTGCATCCGCGAGGACGCGGACATCGCCCGCTGGTTCGACGAGTACTACGAGGTGGAGGACTACGCCGAGCTGCACCGCATTTTGAAGGGCGCGCGCCCGGCGGCCATCCACGCCACGGCCCCGCATTTCCACATGGCGGCCCTGGCCACGGACGCCGCGCCCGAGGCCCGGCTGGTGCTGGACATCGTGGACAGCGCCCTGTTCCAGCACGGCGACCCGGAGCACCCGGACGCCCGCCTTGAGCGCGCGCTGCTGACCCGCTGCGCCGCCGTGGCCCACAAGCTGCCGGAGGAGGGCTACGCCCGCCTGCTGGCTGGGCACGGCCTCAGTGGGCCCAAGGCCCCGCCGGGCTACCTGGTGCACAGCCTGCCCTGCGCGGAGCTGTTCACCGAGGCCGAGCCCGCCCCGGCCCCGCCCTTCAAGCTGGTCTACGCCGGGGGCGTCATGCCCTACGCCATCGCCATCAAGAAGGGCTACGGCCACCACGTGTTCGACCCGCTCATCGAGGGCACGCGGGCGCTGGGCATCGAGCTGGACATGCACGTGAACCAGAACGCCCGCGACATGCACTGGGAGGACCAGGAGCGCTACTTCGAGTACGCCCGGCAGATGCCGCACTTCCGGTTCCTCAAGGGCGTGCCCTTCCACGAACTGCCCCGGGCCATCAGCGGGGCGCACTTCGGGCTTTTGTTCGACAACCTGGCGCGCACCGGGCACGACCCGGAGATCTTCCGCCAGAACATGTCCTCCAAGATCTTCAGCTACGTGGAGGCCGGGCTGCCCATCCTCGTCTATCCGCAGTTCGAGTACATGACCCGGTTCATCCTGGAGCACGGCATCGGCCTGGCCTACCCCATCGAGAACCTGGAGGAGCTGCCGGGCATCATGGCCCGCGCCGACCTGCCCGCGCTCAAGGCCAACGTGCGGCGCTTCCGCCGGGAGCACGAGATCGGCACCACGCGCCTGCCCATGCTCAAGGCCCTGGGGCTGGCGGGGTAGACCGTGGTCATCGGGCTGGACCTGGACAACACGCTGGTGGGCTACGAGGAGCTGTTCCCCGTGGCCGCGGCGGAGCTGGGGCTGTTCACGCCCGAGGAACTCTCCGAGCTTTCCGCCCGGGCCCCGGGCAAGACGCCCCTGCGCGACGCCCTGCGCGCCCGCCCCGGCGGGGAATACCAGTGGCGCGACGTGCAGGCCCTGGTCTACGGGCGGGAGATCATGAACGCCCGGCCCTTCCCGGGCGTGCTGCCCTTCCTGGCCCGCTGCCGCGAGCTGGGCCTGCCGGTGTTCGTGGTCAGCCACAAGACGCCCACGGCCAGCTGCCGGGGCCAGATTTTCGACCTGCGCCAGGTTGCCCTGGCCTGGCTGGAGAAGGCCGGGCTGTTCAACCCCGCCGCCTCGCCGCTGACCCCGGAGCACGTGTTCTTCGCCGCCACCAGGGCGGAAAAGCTGGCGCGCATAGCCGAGCTGGGCTGCCGCGTGTTCGTGGACGACCTGGTGGAGCTGTTCCTGGAGCCGGACTTCCCGCCGGGCGTTGAGCAGGTGCTGCTGGACCCTTCGGGCCAGGCAGGCCAGCTCCATCCGGAGTTCCGGGGCGCGCTTGCCCGCTCCTGGGCCGAGGTGGCGGCCCTCGTACTCGGCCCGCTGGAGGCCCCTGACGCAGCGCTGGCCGCCAGGGCCGGGGAATTGCTGGGCGCGCGCGCGGCCGGGTTCCGGCGCATCTTCGCCGGGGGCAACAGCCGCGTATGGCGCATGGACCTGGAGGGCGGCGGCAGCGCGGCCCTGAAGCACTATTTCCGCCACGCCGACGACCCGCGCGACCGCCTGGGCGTGGAGTTCGGGGCCCTCACCCGGCTGTGGGACTCCGGAATATCGGAGTTGCGCGCGGCCATCCCGCGCCCGCTTGCCGCCGCGCCGGAGCAGGGCCTGGCCCTGTACGGCTTTGTGGAGGGCGAGGCGGTGAGCGCCCCCGGCGAGGGCGAGCTGGCCCAGGCCGTTGGGTTCCTGGGCCTGCTGCGCCGGGCCGGGAAAGCGTTCGCGGGCTTTCCCTGGGCCTCGGACGCCTGCAAGAACGGCGCGGACCTGGCCGGACGCGTGGAGGCCCGGCTCCAGGCGCTGGAAGAGGCCGAAAGGGCAGGAAATTCTTCGGGACTTTTTCGCGAAATGATCGATTTCGTGACCGGCCCGCTGCGGGAAACGCTCGCAGCCGTAGAGAATCGCGGGCGCAGGCTGCTGGGCCCGGACTGGGAGCGCGAGCTGCCCAAGGCCGGGCGCGTGCCCAGCCCCTCGGACTTCGGCTTCCACAACGCGCTGCGCAGAAGCGGCGGCCAAGTGGTGTTCCTGGACTTCGAATACTTCGGCTGGGACGATCCGGCGAAACTTGTGTCGGATTTCCTGCTACATCCGCGCAACCCGCTGCCAGCCCAGCTCAAAACATGTTTCCTTAGACAAAGTTTAGAGTTATATGGAGACCTGCCCGGGGCAGGTTCGCGGCTTTTGGCCCTGTATCCGCTGGTGGGGCTGGCCTGGTGCGCCATCATGCTCAACGTGTTCACGCGCGCCAGCCTGGAGCGCCGCGAGTTCGCCGGGGCTGGAGCAGGTGAGGAACTGCTGGCGGCCCAGCTGGGCAAGGCCAGGGGCCTGCTGGAAGGGCTGCGCCGCTGGCTGGACCAGGCGCGGGACATGACATCCCTCACCCCGGCCCAGGCGCACCTTTTCCCCCACGTCGACCTCCACACCGGCCCCCATGCCGGCCCCCATACCGGCCGATAGGCCGCCAAACGGGAGCACCCATGGACGCACGTTCCAAATCCCTGCGCAGGCAGATCATCAAGACCCTGGTGGCGGGCAAGCGCGGCCACCCCGGCCCGGCGCTGTCGCTGGTGGAGATCATGCGCGTGCTCTACGACAGCATTCTGCGCCACGACCCCGCCAACCCCGCCTGGCCCGACCGCGACCGCTGCATCCTGTCCAAGGGCCACGGCTGCCTGGCGCTGTACGTCATGCTCCAGGACAAGGGCTACTTCGACGAGGCCTGCCTGTGGAGCTTCTGCGGCACGGAGTCCATCCTGGGCGGCCACCCGGAGCGCGGGCGCATCCCCGGCGTGGAGGCCAGCACCGGCAGCCTGGGCCACGGCTTCTCCATCGGCATCGGCTTCGCCCTGGCGGCCCGGCACGACGGACGGCCCAGCCGCGTGTTCGTGGTCATGGGCGACGGCGAGTGCAACGAGGGCTCCACCTGGGAGGCCGCCATGAGCGCGGGCAAGCACAGGCTGGAAAACCTCGTGGTGCTGGTGGACTACAACAAGCTGCAGTCGTACGGCCCCGTGGCCGAGGTGCAGGACCTGGAGCCCTTCGGCGACAAGTGGCGGGCCTTCGGCTTCGGCGTGGCCGAGGTGGACGGGCACGACGTGGCGGCGCTCACGGACCGGCTCTCGCGCCTGCCCGTGGAGCCGGGCAAGCCCAGCGTGGTGATCTGCCACACGGTGAAGGGCAAGGGCCTGCCCCAGGCCGAAAACAACCCGGCCTGGCACCACAAGAGCGCCATCGCCGACGACGTGGCCGCCGAGATCCTGGCCGCCATAGAAGCCTACTAGCGGAGGGGCCATGCGCAAGACCTGCCTGGACATGGTGTACAAGCTGGCCAAGGACGACCCGCGCATCTTCTTCGTGGGCTCCGACCTGGGCGCTGGCACGCTCAAGGAATTCAAGCGCGACATGCCCGAGCGCTTCCTCATGGAGGGCATCGCCGAGCAGAACGTGGTGGGCCTGTCCGCCGGGCTGGCGCTGGAGGGCAAGATCGTCTACGCCAACACCATCGCCACCTTCCTGACCCGCCGGGCCTACGAGCAGGTGGCCGTGGACGTGTGCCTGCACCGGGCCAATGTGCGGCTCATCGGCAACGGCGGCGGCACGGTGTACGCTCCCCTTGGCCCCACGCACATCGCCTTCGAGGACATCTCGCTCATGCGCATCCTGCCGGGCATGACCATCCTGTGCCCCGCCGACGCCGAGGAGATGACCCGGCTGATGCCCCACACCGTGGACCACCAGGGGCCCATCTACATCCGCCTGGCCAAGGGCTACGACCCCATCGTCACCGACCCGGCCCTGGGCTTCGAGATCGGCAAGGGCATCGTGTACGCCGATGGTCCCGACGCGCTCATCGCCACCACGGGCGTGTGCCTGGGCCTGGCCCGGGAGGCCGTGGCCGCGCTTCAGGCCAGGGGCATCCGCGCCTCGCTCGTGCACCTGCCCACGGTGAAGCCCCTGGACCGCGAGCTGCTGCTGGACCTCATGGCCACGCGGCCGGTTGTGGTCAGCGTGGAGGAGAACAGCGTGGTGGGCGGCCTGGGCTCGGCCCTGGCCGAACTGCTGGCCCAGGCGAACTTCGCCACGCCCAAGCGCTTCGCCATGCTGGGCCTGCCCGACGCCTTCAGCGAGTGCTACGGCTCCCAGCGCGGCCAGATGGAGCGCGCCGGGCTCAGCGCCGAAAATCTGACGGAAACCGTGGCCCGCCTCTGCGCGGCCTAGAACCCCGCCGCAAGGGGCCGCGGGAGATCCCCGGAAGCGGGCGCGCGCCCGGAACAAATTGCTCAGTTGGTGAATGGTCCCCATTTTGCAAGAGCACGGGGGGAACCGGCACAGGGCCGACCCCTGAAAGACCCAAGGAGAACACCTTGAGCGACGACCTTTCCACCCGGCACGAGAACGAGCGCGCCCAGCGCGAACTGCTGGAGGAGCTGTTCGGCGGCACCAGCCTGTCCAACTTCGAGCTGTTCCGCGCCTTCCCGCTGTGCGCCCCGCGCTACAACCTGGCGCGCTTCCTGGTGCACTACGAGCTGTTCAAGAAGATCGTGGACCTGCCCGGCGTCATCGTGGACCTGGGCGTGTTCCGCGGGGCCTCCACCTTCACCTGGGCCAAGCTGTGCGAGATCTTCTGCCCCACGGACGTGCGCAAGGTGGTCTACGGCTTCGACAGCTTCGCGGGCTTCCCGGACATCGCCCAGGAGGACGGGGCCGCGCGCGGCGACATCCAGCGCCAGGTGGGCGGCCTCTCCGGCGGCGACACCATCGAGCGCGACCTGGACCTGGCGCGCCGGGCCATGAACGCCGACAAGCACATCCGGCACATCGACCGCGTCAGCTTCGTCAAGGGCGACATGTGCCAGACCATCCCCAAGTTCGTTGAGGAAAAGGGCCACGGCCTGCGCGTGGCGCTTCTGAACATCGACTGCGACCTGTACGAGCCCACCCGCGTGGCCCTGGAGCATTTCGTGCCCATCATGGCCCCGGGCGGCATCATCGTGCTGGACGAATACGCCCTGGAGACCTTCGGCGGCGAGTCCCTGGCCGTGGACGAATACTTCCGCAAGCATTTCGGCAAGCGCCCGGTGACCCGCAAGTTCCCCTGGCACAGCGTACCCTCCGGCTACATCCAGGTGGACTGGTAGCCCCAAGGAGATGTGGACATGAGCGAACTCGTTCTCGACGGCACCAAGCTGGCCTGGCACAAGGACCGCGTCGACGCGCTCCTGGCGGGCGAGCGCGTGGCCCCCGTGACCATCGACTGCGCCCTGACGCGCAAGTGCACCTACAACTGCGTCTACTGCATCGGCAAGCTGCAGGAGAACGAGGGCCAGCCGCTCACCCGCGACTCGGTGTTCGAGTTCCTGGACGACTGCGCCGAGATCGGCGTGCGCGGCATCAGCTTCGTGTCCGACGGCGAGAGCACCTGCAGCCCCTACCTGGCCGACGCCATCCTGCGCGGCAAGGCCAACGGCATCGACATGGCCCTGGGCACCAACGGCTACCTGCTGCAGGACGAGCGCCTGGAGGACATGCTGCCCGCCCTGACCTACCTGCGCTTCAACATCTCCGCCGGCGAGCCGGAGCGCTACGCCCAGATCATGGGCGTGTCCGTGAAGGCCTACCACAAGGTGGTGGGCACCATCCGCCGCTGCGTGGAAATCAAGCGCCAGAAGGGCCTGGACGTCACCATCGGCCTGCAGATGGTGCTGATGCCCCAGCTGGCCGACCAGGTGCTGCCGCTGGCGCGCCTGGGCCGCGAGCTGGGCGTGGACTACCTGGTCATCAAGCACTGCAGCGACGACGACCAGGGCAACCTGGGCGTGGAATACGACAAGTACTTCGCCCTCACCGAGCTGCTCAAACAGGCCGAGGCGCTCTCCACCCCGGAGTACGCCGTGCGCGCCAAGTGGTCCAAGATCTTGAGCGGCGGCACCCGCTGCTATGCCCAGTGCTACGGCCCGCCGCTGATGATGCAGTTCAGCGGCTCGGGCCTGGTGGCCCCCTGCGGCGGGCTGTTCATGGAGCGCTTCAAGCGCTACCACATCGGCAACCTGGCCAACAGTTCGTTCAAGGAGATGTGGAAGAGCGACGTGTACTGGAACGTGCTGCGCGACCTGGCCTCGGACTCCTTCGACGCCCGCAAGGTGTGCGTGTCCCTGTGCCTGCAGCACAAGGTCAACGAGGCGCTGTGGAACATCAAGCACAATGGCGCGCGGCTGGAGACTCCCTCCGGCGAGGCGCCCATGCACGTGAACTTCATCTAGGAGGCACGGGGCGGACATGGCCAAGCTGAGCGTTTTCGCCCACCTCGTGGTGCGCGGCGGAGGCTCCACCTTCTACCGCAAGAACCTCTACCCGCTGTACGGCCTGCCCGTGGTGGGCCACGCCATCGCCCTGTGCCAGGCCGCGGGCATGGTGGACGAGGTGTTCGTGTGGAGCGAGGACGCCGAGGTGCAGCAGGTGGCCCGCAGCCTGGGCGCGCACGCCCTGGCCCGCCCGCGCGAGATGGTGCACTACTTCAGCGGGTTCCACAGCCTGGACGAATGGGGCGCCAGCCGCTTCGGCCAGGTGGTGGAGCTGCGCGGCACCCCCGGCGACATCCACCTCTCGCTCAACTGCAACAATTTCCTGGTGCGCCCCGAGACCCTGCGCGCCATGTTCCAGCGCCTGGAGGACGACCCGCAGGCCATGCGCATCACCGCCATGCGCCGCGTGGCCTCCGGCCTGTGCCTGAAGAATCCCAACACCGGCTACATGTTTCCCTTCTGGAACGACCCGCACACCCCGCCCGGCCAGGCCCCGGGCCTGTTCCGGCTGGTGGGCGCGTCCTTCTCCAGCCGCCCCCGGCAGATGGCGGGCATAAACGGCAGCCTGCACCACGAGGTGGACGAGGAGGAGGGCTTCGACTTCCAGACCGAGGAGGACGTGGCCCTGGCCGAGTTCTACCTGGAGCGCCGCAAGGCCCGCCAGGGCGCGGAGGTGCGGCCATGAAGGTGCTGGGGCTGGTTTTCGCGTCCGACCGGGAAAGGCAGGGCGGCCTGTGCTGGACCACGCCGCTTGATGGGCCGGAAGGGGCTTCGCTCCTCGCCCGCGCGGTGAACACGCTGGCCGCCACGCCCAACGTGGACGAGGTGCTGGTGGCCACCGACGCCCCGGACCTGACCGCGCTGCCCGAGGGCTGCGAGGGGGCCGGGCTCGCCCGCCTGCCGGGCTGGTTCTTCGATTTCAAGCTGCCCGCCTTCAGCAAGGAGGCCTGGCTCATCACCCGCGCGCTGGACGCGCTGGAGGAGGCCGGGGCCGGGGCCGACGTGCTCGTGGTGCACGACTGGCGCGCCCCGCTGGTGACCCCGCGCACGCTGGAGCGCATGTACCACGCCCTGCTGGAGGACCGCGTGGCCGCCCGCGTGGCCGCCGTCTACCCCGTGGACCCCAACCTGTTCATGATCATGCCCGGCGTGGACGGCGATGGCCGGTTCTTCCCGGTCTGGTCCGACCCCGGGGCCGACCGCCAGATGATCCCGCAGCTTTACCGCAACCTGGAGATCGGGGCCTTTTTCCCGCGCAGGCTGCGCATGCCCATCCCCGAGACCCGGGGCCACCTGCTGGGCCGCGAGGAGGGTGTGCTGGCCCGCGACGCCGAGGGCCTGGAGCTGGCACGGTTCTATCTGGCCCGCCGGGCCCGCCGCGCCCAGTCGGCAGGCGCCACGGGGAAGGGAGCCTAGCCGTGACGCTGCGTTCCCTGCTCCAGGCCGCGCCCCCCGCGCCCGGGACACCCCGGCCCCAGGCGGGCCAGGCCCAGAGGCCCGAGGTGGCCTTCGCCGTGCTGCGCGAGCTGGGCGTGCTGTTCCAGGCCCCCGGCGCCTCCGAGGCCGAGGACCAGCCCGTGCCCGAGCCCTGCGGCGAGCACGTCTTTCACGACCACGCCCCGCTGTGGGCCTACGAGCAGCCGCACATCGCCGAGGCCTGCGAGGACGTGCTGGGCCACAAGCTCTACGAGACCCTGCCCCCGGGCACCCCGCCGGAGCGCGCCCTGGAGCACACCCGGCTGGTGGTGCTGCTGGGCGCGGAGGACACCCCGGCCCTGCGCGCGGTGCTGCGCCACCCCGGCGCGCTGGCGCTCATCTTCGAGCCCAACCGCCACCGGCTGGCGCGCTTCGCCAAGTCCTTTCCCGCCGCCAGCCTGGCCAACAAGGCCGTGATCCTGCTGGGCCAGCCCAGGGACTTCCTGCCGCCGCTGTCGCTGCTGCTGCCGCCGGACATCTTCCACCTGGGCTTCCCGGTGTTCTACGGCCTGCCCACCCTGCTGGCCGAGGACCCGCAGGGCGCGGCCGACATGGTGGAGACCGTGGAGCTGTTGTTCTTCCGCCACCGGGTGTATCCGGTCAGCGGCCAGTCCAACCAGCGCGGCCTGCCCCTGCGCAACATCGCCAAGGGCCTGTTCTTCGACCAGCAGCTGCACGCCTACCAGAACATCCCGGAGTTCGCCTCCTGCCCGGACATCTCGCACCTGCGCGGCGCCTTCCGCGAGGAGACGGCCATCCTGGTGGCCGCCGGGCCGGACCTGGCGGACAAGCTGGACTACCTGCGCGGCCAGCGCGGCCACGCCCTGGTCATCGCCGTGAACAACGCCCTCAAGCCGCTGCTGGCCGCGGGCATCCGGCCCCATTTCGTGGTCTCCAACGACACCTCCCTGGCCACGGAGCGTTCCTGGCTGGGCCTGCCCGCCCTGCCGGACGTGACCCTGGTGGCCCACTGCCTGACCAACCTGGGCCGGGGCGTGTTCGGGCGCACCTACCTGTTCGGCAACTTCATGCCCGAGCTGTTCGGCACCCGGCCCAACCTGCGCCTGCACGGCTCGGTCATCACCACGGCCTACTCCCTGGCGCGCCACATGGGCGTTGCGCGCTGCGTGCTGGTGGGCGCGCAGCTGTGCAGCCGCGACCCCTGGCAGATGAGCTACGCCAGCGGCAGCGTGCACCACGCCCCGGACAGCGCCCCCAGGCCGCTGACCAACGCCTTTCCGCAGCTCTACCCGGTGCGCAACCCGCTCACCCCCGGGCTGTACACCCACCTGAACTTCCTGGACGCCGCCAGCTGGCTTCTGGACGAGATCCGCACCGGCCCGCTGCCCTGCGTGAACACCACGCCGGACAGCCTGATCCACGGCCCGGGCGTGGCCTACCACCCCGGCCCGGAGGTGACGCCCACCGGGCGGCTGGCCCGCAGGCTGGGGCGGCTTTCGGCCATGCGCCAGACCCCGCGCGACATCCCGCGCATCGCGCAGGCCCTGCGCGCCGAGGCCGCCAGCTGGCGCGCCATGGCCGAGGCCTGCTCGACCATGCTGGCCATGCTGCCCCAGGACAGGCCGGGCTTCTCCGCCGCCGCCATGCGCGCGGTGGAGCAGTTCGATTCCGGCGGGGTGTCCTACCTGCTCCAGCGTTTCGAGGGCTTCGACCACCCCAGCTTCCACAAGGCCGTGTTCCAGCCGCCGGACATGGACTGGGCCCGGGCCCTGGGCGGGGAGGACTGGGAGGCCATCCGGCGCACCTTCCTCAAGCATTTCGTGACCAAGGCCGGGGAAATGGCCGGGGTCTTCGCCGCGACCATCGAACGGCAGACGGCCAGGCTGGACAGGCTGGCCAAACCGGCCAGGCAGGCCAAGCAGGACGATCCCGTCAGCTGACCGGGCCCTGCCGCCAACACCACCTCCAGGGGGGGACCATGCGTTTTCTGCTCATCGCGCCGCGCTTCGTGGAACGCGCCGGAGAAATGTACGACTTTCCCGTGGGCCTGGCCTACATTTCCGCCGTGCTCAAGGCCTCCGGCCGCGAGGTTCTCACCCTGAACCTCAACCACTACCACGAGAACCAGGTGCCCGGGCTCATCCGCCAGGCCATCCGCGACCACGGCGTGGACGTGGTGGGCACGGGCGGGCTCTCGCCCCACTACCACAACGTGCGCGAGGTCATCCGCTGCGTGCGCGGGGCCGGGCGCGACCTGCCCATCATCCTGGGCGGCGGCATCCTCACCAGCGAGCCGGAGCTGATGCTGGAAGCCCTGGGCGTGGACATCGGCGTCATCGGCGAGGGCGAGAACACCATGCTGGAGCTGGCCCAGGCCCTGGAGACCGGCTCGGATCTCTCCGCGGTGGACGGCATCGTGTTCCGCGGGCCCGGCGGCAAGCTGGTGCGCACCAAGCCGCGCAAGGCCATCATGGACCTGGACGCCCTGCCCCACCCGGACTACGAGGGCTTCGAGGCCCAGGCCTACCTGGCCCGCCAGCGCACCGGCGACAACGTCTACGTCAACGCCCTGGACCGCCCCCGGCTCCTGCCGGTGATCTCCAGCCGCTCCTGCCCGTTCAACTGCACCTTCTGCTTCCACCCCCTGGGCAACAAGTACCGCAAGCGCTCCATGGACTCCTTCTTCACCGAGGTGGACAGCCTGGTGGCGCGCTACGACATCAACATGCTGGCCGTGCTGGACGAGCTGTTCAGCTTCCACGCCGACCACCTGGAGGAGTTCTGCGCGCGCATGAAGCCCTACGGGCTCAAGTGGATCGCCCAGCTGCGCGTGGACCACGTGGACCGCAAGGTGCTCTCGATGCTGAAGGACGCCGGGCTGTTCTACATCAGCTACGGCCTGGAGAGCGCCTCGGAAACCGTGCTCAAGAGCATGAAGAAGCACATCAGCGTGCCGCAGATCGAAAAGGCCCTGGCCATCACCGACGAGCTGGCCATCGGCATCCAGGGCAACTTCATCTTCGGCGACCCGGCCGAGACCCTGGAGACCGCGCGCGAGACCATCGACTGGTGGAAGGCGCACACCAGCTACAACATCAACTTCACCGCGCTCATCCCCTACCCGGGATGCGAGGACTACAAGCTCTGCCTGGAGCGCGGCATCATCAAGGACCCGCTGGCCTTCATCGAGGCGGGCTGCCCCTCGCTGAACATGACCGCGCTTTCCCCGCGCGACTACGGCACCATTTTCCAGGAGGCCACCCACGCCCAGTTCGACATGCGCCGCCCCGGCGAGGTGCTGGGGGTGGAGCGCCAGGGCTACGACCGGGCCAAGAAAACCTGGCTGTACCGCCTGAGCGTGCGCTGCCCGCACTGCGGCGAGGCCACCACCTACGACGGCTTCCACAAGCGCGAGCTGGAGACGTTCAAGCTGTGCTGCCGGGGCTGCCGCCGCCGCTTCGACCTCTCCTCCACCATCTTCGAGCACATCCGCCAGGGCTTCGGCGGGCTCATCTCCCGCCTGGAGCGGCTGAAGGCGGAGCGCACCCCCGTGGCCCTGACCCCCGTGGCCGGGGAGTTCGAGTTCCGCAGCAGGCTCTCGCTGCTGGGCTTCGCCCCGGAGGACTTCAACATCGACTGCGCCCTGGACTGGGACGCCGCCAAGGCCGGAAGCACCTTCCTGGGCGCGCCGGTGCTGCACCGCAGCCCGGAGAACGTGGCCGGGCGCGGCAAGGACCACGTGTTCCTGATCCTGCCCTGCGAGCGCCCCGGCGCGGTGCTGGCGCACCTGACCGGCGACTGCGGCGTGCCCACCGAGCGCGTGCTCTCCCTGGGCCACCGCGACTTCCAGCCCGGGGCCATGCCCGTGGGGCGCGAGGAAATCGCCCGCCGCCTGGGCCAGTTCCACCCGGAGCTGGCCACGCTGGCCCCCCTGGGGGACCCGACCTCGATCTTGACCACCAGCGCGCTGGAAAGCGCCCTGTACAAGGCCGCGGAGCGCCTGCGCGAGCGCGGCGTGAAGCGCCTGGGCCTGGTGTGCCCCAGCCAGCACCTGACCTCGCTGCTGCGGGCCTGCGCGGGCGCGGGCCGCTTCGAGGACGTGCAGTACCTGGACGAGGAGCGCCAGAACCCCATCTACGCCTTCGACTACGGCATCCGCACGCCGGAACCCTGCGCGGCCGCCCCGGCCCTGGGCATCCAGGCCGTGCTGGCCGTGCGCGCGGGCACCCCCACCGAGGTCGCCCTGGACGGGCTGCGCCCGGCGCTGGCCGCCAGGGGCATCGAGGTGCTGGACATCGAGCCGGAGCGCGACGGGTTCGCGCATGTCACCGCGCTGGCGGCGGACATCGCCCGGCGCATCAACCGCCTGCAGCCCGACGTGCTCTACGTGGCGGACTTCTCGTACAACAACTTCGCCAAGCAGAGCCTGGCCCTGCGCCGCCGGGGGCTGCGCACCGCCATCCTGCTGCAGAACCCGCGCAGCATGGACTTCAAGGAGGGCTGCTTCGACGGGGTGTACTCCACCTATTTCCACCACGTGGCCCTGTTCAACGTGCTGGCCGCCGTGGACGTGCCGGTGATCCACCTGCAGGGCTGGCTGACCAGCCACTACCTGGCCCCGCTGGTGCGCGCGGCCAACCCCCGCGCCCGCCTGGTGGTGGAGTTCAACGACATCGCCAGCGTCATCGGCGACTGGCCCACCATCGCCCGCATCTTCGGCGGAACCCGCGCCCGCCTGGACGAGATCAGCGAGCGCCTGGCCCACCAGGTCAGCGACGCGGTGGTCTACAACTGCTCCCAGGCCGTGGCCGAGGAGGTGCGCCAACGCAACGGGCACACCGGGCCGTCCCTGGTGCTGCACAGCTGGCCGGAGCGCCAGTTCGCCCTGCCCGCCGAGGACGTGCTGGCAGCGGCCCCGAAGCAGGCTGCGCCCTCGCTGGTGTTCATCGGCTCGCTGGCGCCCTCGTCGCTGCCCGCCCAGGCCTTCGGCGACGTGCAGCTGCTGCCCCTGGTGCAGGACGTGCTGGCCCAGGGCCTGAGCTTCGACATCTTCCTGGCGCCCTACGCCAACAAGTTCGACGCCGCCTACGCCGACTACGGCTTCCTGGAGGGCGAGAACCCGCGCTTCCGCCTGCGCAACGGCGTGTCGCCGCAGCTGCTGGCGCGCGAGCTCTCCCCCTACTCCTTCGGCGTCATGTTCTACCGCCTCAAGCCCGGCCTGCTCATCGGCAGGCGGCACTTCCAGGGCATGCTGCCCACCAAGTTCTTCACCTTCATCGAGGCCGGGCTGCCCATCGCCGTGAGCGAGGAGCTGGAGCACGTGGCCCGCATCGTGGCCGACAAAGGCCTGGGCGTGGTGCTCTCCCAGAAGGACCTGGACGACCTGCCCGGCGTGCTGGGCCGCGCCGACCAGCAGGCCCTGCGCCGGAACATCCTTTCCTGGCGCGAAACTTGCTGGATGGACGCCAAGATCACGGATCTGGAGGCGCTCTACGACAACTTGCCGACGCCGCCAGCCGCTGGCTGACCGGCCCCTTTCGCGCGCCGTCCAACCGGCTGGCCTGGCGGCATGCCACAGCCGGGCCCGTTTCCGGGCTCCGGAAGGAGGACGGTGCATGAGCTTCACCATCTGGCTGACGGGAATCTCCGGGGCGGGCAAATCCACCCTGGCCACGGCCCTGGCGGAAACGCTGTCCACCCGGGGGCTGAACGTCGAGGTGCTCGACGGCGACGGGGTGCGCACGCTCATCGGCGGGACCTTGGGCTTCGACCGCCAGTCGCGCATCGCCAACACCCTGAGCCTGGGCCTGGCCGCCCGCCTGCTGAACAGGCACGGCGTTGTCGCCATCGTGGCCGCCATCTCGCCCTATGCCGAAGCCCGGCAGCGCGCCCGGGGCATGATCTCCCGCTTCGTGGAGGTGCACTGCGACTGCCCCCCCGAACTGGCCGCCGAGAAGGACGTGAAGGGCCTGTACGCCCGCGCTGGCCGGGGCGAGATCGCCCAGTTCACCGCCGTGTCCGATCCCTACGAGGCGCCGGAGGCCCCGGAGGCGCGCACCTATGCCCACCGCGAGACGGTGCAGGACTCGCTGGAGCGCGTGCTCTCCGCCCTGCGCGGCCAGGGGCTGCTGCCCGGGGCCCGGACCGAAGCGCCCCCCGCCGACAGGACCGGACCGGCCTCCAAGCCCCCGGTGGTGTGCATCTTCAACCACATCCCCAAATGCGGCGGCACCACGCTGACCAAATTTCTCATGCGCGGGTTCGCCAACAGCCACATGGTGCGCCACGAGGGCGACACCGTCAGGGTGCTGACGGAACTGAACCAGAACCCGCCGGTGGAGGACACGCTCATCGCCGGGCATTTCGTCTGGGGCATGCACGAGGGGCTGCGCTTTGCGCACGCGCTCAGGCGCATCACCATGCTGCGCGAGCCGTTCTCGCTGTTCAAATCGTACTACGCCTACCACCACAAGCGCTACAACACGCCCATGCCCGTGGGCGAATACCTGCTGCTGCACTACGAAGTGAACCCCCTGTGCCAGCACCTGGGCGGGGGCGACCTGGACCTGGCCAAGCGCCGCCTCAAGCACGAGTACACGGCCTTCGGGGTCATGGAACGCTACGAGGCCTCGGTGGCCCTGTTCGCCAAGACGCTCTCCATCCCCATGTATGCCTTCGACGTGGCCAACGCCTCCAACTCCAAGGTCCTGGAGCTGCCGGAGGCCGTGGAGGGCTATTTCCGCATGCGCAACCGGGACGACCTGGAGCTTTACCGCTGGGCCCTGGAGGAATTCGAGGAGCGCACCAGGGACCTGCGCGGGGCAAAGCCCGCGTCCGGGGCCGAACCGGCCCCCCGGCCGGCCCGGAAGGTCCAGAAGGTGTCCTACAACGCCGCCCTGTCCGAGCTTATCGCCCTGGGCCAGTATGAACGCGCCGTGCGCGTGCTCTCCCAGAGCGGGCTGGAGGACAGCCTGGACGGGCTGACCGTGCTGGACCTGTACCACAAGGCCGGGGACCTGGACCGCTACATCGAGACGGCCCGCCGCCTGCGCAAGGCCAACAGGATCTCCGAGACCCACTTCGCCCTGGCCTGGTTCAACGTGGACAAGGAGACCGGCCTGCGCCTGATGCAGGCCGAGTGCGAGCGGGTGCGCCGCCACCGCACCGAGATGCACGACTCCTCCGTGAACCGCTACCTGGCCACCTGCCTGTGCCTGCTGGCGGAGATGAGCGAGAGCTACCTGCACCAGGACGAGACCGCCCGCAAGCTGCACAGGGAGGCGATGGCCGTGGCCCCGCCCAGCCCCAGGGCGCTGACCTCCTACGCGCAGTTCCTCATCCAGCGGGGCGAACACCGGCAGGCGCTGGGGCTGTTGCAGAACCTCACCGCGCAGAACGCCAACTTCACTTGGCTGAACACCAAGATGAACATGCTGGCCCAGTGCCGCACCGCGCTGGACCAGCCCGGCAAGGGTGTTTCCGCGGCCTGAGCCTGGACGGTTGCGGCATTCCCGCTGTATACCCGCCGCGAAGGACACGGCTGTCCCGCTCCGGCGCACGACACACATTCTGACCCAAGGTTCCAATCATGAGCACGCCCCGCATCCTCATCGTCAACCCGCCCTTCTACCGGCTCCAGGGGGAGTCGCTCATCCACTATCCCCCGGGCTGCTGCTACGTGGCGGCCTCGCTGGAGCAGGCGGGCTTCGAGTCCGAGATCTACAACGCGGACTACGACCCGGAAAAGAAGACCCTGCTGGGCAACACCAACCACATCAACGTCAAGGCCCTGCTGCGCCAGCACGCCGACTACCAGGAGCGCCTGGCCGCCAAGAACGACCCCGTGTGGCTGGAGATCGAGGGCGTGCTGCGCCAGAAACGGCCGGACATCCTCATCGTGTCGGTGTTCACCACCACGCTCACGGCGGGCACGCGCATCGCCCGCATGGCGCGCGAGGTCAACCCCGGCGTGAAGGTCATCTTCGAGGGCTGCTTCAACCGCGGGCTGCACTGCGCCGTGGACCCCGGCAGCGAGGCGGACTACTCCGTGGTGGACTTCGGCATCTCCAACGAGCCGGAGATTCCCGCCCGCGAGCTTCTGAAGGCGCTCTCCCGAGGGGAGACGGATTTCTCGGCCATTCCCGGCCTGACCTGGAAGCGGCCCGACGGCGCCGTGGTGCGCAACGAGCCCGGCCCCTACGTGCAGGACCTGGACTCCCTGCCCTTCCCGGCCCGCCACCGGATGCTGGATGCCGACCGCATCCCGCCGCACGCTTTCCAGGGCATCTACGGCTCGCGCGGGTGCCCGTTCGACTGCGTGTTCTGCGGCTGCCACACCTCCATGGGCTACAAGCCGCGCACCAGAAGCGCCCAGAACATCGTGGACGAGATCGAGCAGGTGCACAAGCGCTTCGGCACCCGCTACTTCTACCTCTGCGACGACATCTTCTTCATCAGCAAGGACCGCGCCCAGGAGTTCTGCGAGCGGCTCATCAAGAAGCGCCTGCCCGTGTACTTCAGCGCCCAGACCCGCGCCGAGCTGGTGGACGAGAAGACGCTCGCGCTGGTCAAGCGCGCGGGCGGCCAGCACATCGCCGTGGGCGTGGAGGTGGGCAACCCCGACATCCGCAAGCTCATCCGCAAGGGCAACACCGTGGACGACGTGCGCCGCTGCGCCCGCATGATCCGCGCCGCCGGGCTGCGCATGGTGGCCTTCACCATGGTGGGCCTGCCCTGGGAGGGCGAGAAGGAAATCCGCCAGACCGTGGATCTCATCAAGGAGATCAAGCCCTACATCGTGTTCGGCTACATGCCCACCCCGGCGGCGGGCACCGAGCTCAAGCGCATCGTGGAGGCCAAGAACCCCAGCGGGCTGGAGATGTTCCACGACACCTGCCACATCGACGCCTCCGCGGGCATCTCCATCAACATGAGCCCGGAGGAGCGCCGCGCCATCCTGGAATGGGCGCTGGACGAGTTCACGGCCATCAACAAGAAGAGCCTCTTCGCCGACGTGTTCTCGCGCCCGGGCTTCTACTGGGCCCTGGCCCACGACATGGGCTTCTTCAAGCGGCCCGGGCTGGTGTTCAAGTACCTCAAGGACTATCTGAGCTAGGGCGGCAGGCATGTCCCTCGTGAAACAGGCGGCGTTCGTGGCGGACCTGGTCCGCGCAGAGCTCACCGGAGCGGTGCGCCCGCTGTCGGCCATCGTCAACCTCACCGACCGCTGCAACCTCTCCTGCGCCTACTGCTACGCGGCCTACCACCACCGGGGCAAGCCGGAGCTGACCACGGGGCAGATGCTCCAGGTGCTCACGCTGCTCAGGGACGGCGGCTGCCGCCGCGTCAGCCTGGCCGGGGGCGAGCCGCTGATGCGCGAGGATCTCTCCGAGATCCTGGCCCACGCGCGCGCCCTGGGCCTCATGGCCACGGTGAACTCCAACGGCGTGCTGGTGCCCCGGAAGCTGAAGGAACTGGCCGGGGTGGACACCCTGTGCATCAGCCTGGACGGCGGCGAGAAGGCCCACGACGTTTACCGCGGCGCGGGCAGCCACCGCGCGGCCATGCTGGGCATTTCCGCCGCGCGCGAGGCGGGCATCCCGCTCATGTCCAACACGGTGCTGACCAAGCGCAACCTGGACCAGGTGGACGAGGTGCTGGAGACGGCCCGGGCCTACGGGTTCCAGGCGCTGTTCAACGTGTCCATCGGCCTGCTCTCCGGCAAGGGCGACAGCTTCAAGGCCGGCGACGCCGAGGTGCGCGCCGTGCTCGCCCGGCTCATCGAGCTCAAGCGCGCGGGCGCCCCGGTGCTGACCTCGGAGCAGGCCCTGCGCCACTGCCTGGACTGGCCCGACTACTCGCAGGAATTCATCGTTGGCCGCGAGCCGGAATTTCCGTACATTCCCTGCCTGGCCGGGCGCAGGTTCGTCACCGTGGACACCGACGGCGGCGTGTACCCCTGCGGCCACCTGATGACCGGGGCCTACCAGGCCAGGAACATCCTGGAACACGGGCTGGAAGCGGCCATGCGCCACTGCGCCGGGCACGACTGCCGCGCCTGCTACCACGTGAGCCACAACGAATTCAACCTGCTCTTCGCCGCGCGCCCCGCGGTGCTGGCCAACATGGCCGCCGCCAGCGCGCGCAGGCTGTTCAGCAAATAGGGCGGGGCCGCTACAAGCCCCCCCGGGAGACGCAATGGGCATTCTGGAACGCGTCAAGTTCATGGGCACCCTGGTCAAGAACAAGGCCACGGGCGGTCGCGCGCCGCTGGTCATGGTGCTCAACACCACCTTCCGCTGCAACCTGCGCTGCGGCTACTGCTACGGCCAGTACTACCGCCAGACCCAGCCCCAGTTCACGCTGGAGGAGATCACCGGGCTGGTGGACGGACTGGCCCGGCTGGGCACGCGCTCCATCACCCTGGGCGGCGGCGAGCCGCTCATCCGCGACGACATCGGCCAGATCATCCGCCACATCAAGAAAAACGGCATCGAATGCGGGTTCAACACCAACGGCACGCTCATCCCCCAGCGCCTCAAGGAGCTGAAGCTGGCGGACTCCATCTGCGTGTCGCTGGACGGCCCCAAGGAGATGAACGACAGGAACCGCGGCGAGGGCAGCTTCGAGCGCATCATGGCGGGCATCGACGCCGCCCTGGACGCGGGCATCGAGGTGCACACCTCCTCGGTCATCACCCGCCACAACGTGGGCGCGGTGGACTGGATCGTGGACATGGCCCGGCAGAAGGGCATCCAGGCCGAGTTCAACTTCCTGTTCCATCAGGCCGACGGCAAGGAAGACTCCGACAATTTCATGGCCCAGGGCGAGGAGCTGCGCGCCGCTGCCCGGCGCATCGCCGACCTCAAGGCCCAGGGCGCGCCCATCCTGTTCTCCGAGCGGGTGTACCGCATGGTGGAGAACTGGCCGGACCACGGCCAGCGCGTGGTGCTGGGCAAGACCCCGGACTTCGAGCACATCCCCTGCTCCGCCGGGCGGTTCATGGCCTTCATCGACGCCGACGGGCTGATGTACCCCTGCGTGCAGCTCATCGGCAGCTTCCCGGCGCTGGACTTCCGCAAGGTGGGCCTGGAGCGCGCCTGGGAGAACTGCGCGCAGCACGCCTGCAAGGCCTGCTACTTCCCCTGCTTCAACGAATTCAACCAGATCATGCGCCTGGACGTGGGCACCATCGCCCAGCAGGTGGTGAAAACGCTGACCCGACGCTGAGGAGGACGGACATGCGGTTCCTGGTGGCGGCCCCCAAGGTCACGACGCAAAGCAGCCGGAGCTACTACTTCCCGGCTGGTCTGGCCTACGTGTCGGCCTCGCTCAAGCGCGCCGGGTTCGACGTGGTGTGCCTGAACCTGAACCACGAGCGCCACTGGCGGAAGGCCGTGCGCCGCGCCTGCCGGGAGCACGCCGTGGACGTCTTCTGCACCGGCGGGCTCTCCGCCGACTACCGGCACATCAAGGCCATGCTGCAGGTGGCGCGGGCCGCCCGGCCCGGCCTGGTCACCGTCGTGGGCGGCGGGCTCGTCAGCAGCGAGCCGGAGGCCGTCATGAAGGGCCTGCGCGCGGACATCGGCGTCGTCGGCGAGGGCGAGGTGACCATGGTGGAGATCGCCCGGGCGCTCACCAGCGGCGCTCCCGTCGGCGCCATCCCCGGCACGGTCACGCCCAATCCGTCGGGCCCGTCCGGCACCTACCGGTGCGCGCCCGCCCGCGCGCCCATGGCCAGCCCCGACGAGGCCCCCCTGCCCGACTACGAGGGCTTCGGCTACGACGAGTACCTGGAGCGCATGCTGCCCAGCGACATGTTCTTCACCACGCTCTTCGACGTGCCGCGCTACGCCTCCATCGTCGGCAGCCGCTCCTGCCCCTACCAGTGCTCCTTCTGCTACCATCCGCTGGGGGGAAAATACCGCCAGCGCTCCCTGGACAGCCTGTTCGCGGAGATCGACCACCTGGTGGAACGCTACGGGGTCACCTGCATCGTGCTCATGGACGAGCTCTTCGCCACGCGCAGCAACCGCCCGAGGGTCAAGGACTTCTGCGACCGGATGAAGCGCCGGGGACTGCCCTTCTTCCTGGGCCTGCGCGTTGACGTGGTGGACGAGGAGCTCATGGCGCTGTTGAGCGACGCGGGCTGCGTCTACATCGGCTATGGCATCGAGTCCGCCCACGACGGCGTGCTGAAAAGCATGAACAAGCACATCACCGTGGCCCAGATCGAGCGCGCGCTGGAACTGACGCGCACGTACCGCATCGGCATCCAGGGCAACATCATCTTCGGCGACAGCGGGGAATCCGCCCGGACGGCCAGGCACTCCCTGGACTGGTGGCGCAGGAACATCCGCTACCAGCTCGGCCTCTCCCAGATCTACACCTACCCCGGCTCCCCCCTGTACAAGAAGGCCATCGCCAACGGGCTCATCCCCGACAGGCTGGCCTACATCGAGGAAGGGCGCTTCGTGGTCAACGGCACGACCATGGACCAGGAGGAGTACGACCAGATCATCCACGAGATGAACGAGTGCACCCGCTTCGAGTACGAGGTGCCCGGAACGGCGCTGCGCGCGGCGTACGCCGCCACCAACGCCCACGGGCAGGATCTCTATGAAGTGCAAGCCCGCTGCCCCCACTGCGGCGGGGAGTCGCGCTACCGCAACCTGCACCATGTGCCCACCGTGCCCACGGCCGACCTGCGGCTGAAGCTGGTGTGCCGCGCCTGCCGCCAGCGCTACGACCTGCCGCCGCTGATGCCCCTGTTCGCCCAGGCCGTCATCAAGAACGCGCGCCCGGGCCGCCTGGGCATCTACGGCGCCGGGGGGCGCACCCTGGCCCTGCTGGAGCGGCTGCCGGAGCTGCGCCAAAAGGTCGGCGTCATCTACGACTCCGATCCGGCCAAGGACGGCACGACCCTTGCTGGCATTCCCGTCAGGGTCTACCCCGGCAGAATCGGCCCCGTGGCCGCCGAGGTCGACGCCATCGGCATCTGCTCGACCTATCACAAGGTCATATTCAAGAAAATCAGCAGTCTGCGCAACCATGGCATCCATGTGGCCACGCTGAACGAAGACCTGGAGCTTACCTGGGGACCGCAACAATGACCGCCATACCCGACATTTCCTGCGTGGTGCCCTGCCGCAACGAGGAGCAGTGCGTGGCCGAGGTGGTCCGCCGCATCCGCCACATGGCCGCCGAGCAGGGCCTGGACTATGAGATCGTGTTCGTCGAGGACGGCAGCACCGACCGCACCCTGCAGGAGCTGCGCCGCCTGCGCGCGGAGGACGAGCGCGTGCGCTTCCTGTCGTTCTCGCGCAATTTCGGCCACCAGGTGGCCGTCACCGCCGGGCTGGCCCACGCCCGGGGGCGCTGCGTGGCCGTCATGGACTGCGACCTGCAGGACCCGCCGGAGGTCATCGGCCAGATGATCGCCAAGTGGCGCGAGGGCTGGGAGGTGGTGTACGCCGTGCGCCGCACCCGCCAGGAGGGCAGCCTCAAGCAGTTCTGCTACAAGGCCTTCTACTACCTGATGAACAAGCTCTCGGACATCAAGGTGCCCCGCGACGCGGGCGATTTTTGCCTGCTGGACGCCCAGGTGGTGTCGGAGATGAACCGCGTGCAGGAGTTCAAGCCCTTCGTGCGCGGGCTGCGCGCCTGGGTGGGCTTCAGCCAGACCGCCGTGGAGTACGACCGCCCGGCGCGCCAGGCCGGGGTGACCAACTACACGTGGCTCAGGCTGGTGCAGCTGGCCGTGGACGGCTTCCTCTCCTTCACCGACGTGTTCCTGGTCTGGGCGGCCTTCCTGGGCTTCTTCATCGCCCTGGCCAGCGGCGGGTTCGGCTCCTGGCTGCTCGTCAACCACGCGCTCATCCAGATGGGCCTGCGCTCGCCGGAGAACGTCGTTCCGGGCTGGACCTCCATCGTCTGCCTCATCACCTTCCTCATGGGGCTGCAGTTCATGTACCTGGGCCTCTTGGGCAAGTACATCGGCCGCATCTTCATGCAGACCAAGGGCCGCCCGCTCTACATCGTCCGGGAACGGCAGGGGCTGGACTGATGCGCGGGCCGGGCGTCAGCGTCATCATACCGGCGTACAACGCCGAGCGGACGCTGGGCCGCTGCCTGGAGGCCCTGGCCGCCCAGGAACTGCCCCCGTGCGAAGTCATCGTGGTGGATGACCGCTCCACCGACGCCACCGCCAGCGTGGCCCTGGCCCACGGGGCGACGTGCCTGCCCAACAGCGGGCCGAAGGGGCCGGGCGGGGCGCGCAACGCCGGGGCGGCCATGGCCACGGGCGAGATCCTGGCCTTCCTGGACGCCGACTGCATCCCGCCGCCGGGCTGGCTGCGGGCCATCGTGGAGCCCTTCGCCGACGAGCGCGTGGGCGCCGTGGGCGGCGGCTACTGCGGCGGGGTGGACGAGACCTTCTGGCAGGTGTTCTGCACCCTGGAGCTTTCCTGGCGGCGCAGGGGCCGCGCGGGCGAAACCTGCTCGCTGGTCTCCAACAACCTGGCCTGCCGCCGCAGCTCTTTCGAGCAGGCGGGCGGGTTCCCGCACGAGTACCCGGTGTGCGAGGACATGCTGCTGACCTACCGCATCTCCCGCGCGCACAGGGTGCTGTGGCTGGCGGACAACGGCGTGCGCCACCATTTCCTCACCTCGCTTCCGGCCTACCTGCGCCACCAGTTCCGCTTCGCGGCGGAGTCCCTGCGCTTTTTCCTGGACCACCCCGGCCTGCTGGCGGCGGACAACCACCAGGGCAAGCGCCTGCATTTCTCCATCCTGGCCGCGGGCTGCGCGGCCTGGGCCCTGGCCGGGGGGCTGATTCTGCTGGCCCTGGGCCTGCCGGGCTGGGGCCTGGCGCTTCTGGCCGCCGGAGGGCTGTTGCAGGCCGGGCACTGGCTGCTGTACCGTCCGTTCCTGGCGTGGCTGTCCCGCGCGGGATTCGCCCACGTGGCGCGGGCCTATCTCACCTCGCTCATCCGCGACGCGGCCTGCTGCCACGCCCCGGCCCTCGGGCTGGCGCGCTGGCTCGGCTCGGCGCTGCGCAAAAACCTCAGGAGAGGCGCATCCCATGCCTAAGACACAGGAAGGAATCCAGCTCGAACCCCGCGTCTGCCCGCTCTGCGGCCAGGCGCCCTACTCCATCGTGGGCCGGGGCTACGATTACGACTACCGCTCCACCTTCCACGAGTTCGAGTACCGGCGCTGCGGCTGCGGCGTGGTGTTCCCGGACCTGCAGCCCATCCACGGCGAGCTGCACAAGATCTACCGCACCGGCTCCATCTGGCTGCGCAACGACGGCAAGATCATCAACAAGGACACCTACAAGCGCCAGATGCTCTTCCGCAACGGCAGGCTCATCGAGCGCGTGCGCAAGATCGCCGAGCGCAAGCCCAATTTCCGCCTGCTGGACATCGGCAGCGGACGCGGCGACCTGTTCTGGATCCTGGGCGACATCTTCCCCCAGGCCGAGTTCCACTCCATCGACCTGTGCAACGACTGCATCGTTCAGGGCGTGCGCCACCACAAGGGCTATTTCGAGGACTACGACTTCGGCGGGGAGACCTTCGACGTCATCACCTCGCAGCACAACATCGAGCACGTCTACTCGCCCCCGGACTACCTGAAGAAGACCGCCAGCCTGCTGGCCCCCGGCGGCGTGTCCTTCATCATCACCCCCAACGTGGACGGGCTGGAGTTCCGGGTGCTGGCGGGCAAGCTCTACTGCGCGGGCTACTCCACCCCCCGGCACCTCACGCTGTTCAACCCGGCCTCGTTCCGGGCCATGGTGGACCGCGACCCGGACCTGAAGCTCGAATGGCTGGGCCACTTCTTCACCATCCACCACTGGGTGGGCCTGGTGCACCACCTGATGTACGACCTGACCAGGAGCGACAAGGTGGACAAGTACTGCAACTTCAACAACCTGCTGCTGTCCGTGCCGTTCTACGCCTTCGACCTGCTGCGCTGGAAGCTGGGCCTGGGCACGGGCGTGCTGGAGGCCAGCCTGGTGCGGAGGGATTCGTGAGCCTGGCCAAGGCGCTGAAGACCGCCTTTTCCCGGCGCGACGCCTACCTCTACCACGCCTCCTGGGCGCGGCTGATGCGCAAGCCGGGCCTGGTGGCGCGGCTGGTGCGCCTGTACGCCACGTACCTGCTCACCGACAAGAGCCCGCTGCGCCTGCTGGACATGGCCATCACCGCCAGCTGCCAGTACCGCTGCCCGCACTGCTACCCCGACCGCTTCTACGAGGACGGCCGCACGCCCCTGAGCGTGGAGGACATGGGGCGCATCATGGCCCGGGCGCGCGAGCTGGGCGTGGTGCAGTTCAACTTCCAGGGCGGCGAGCCCACGCTGGACCTGGACCGGCTGGCGGCCATCGTGGCCCTGGCCGAGCCCTCGCGCTCCTATATTTCGCTCAGCTCCAACGGCTACCGCCACAAGCTGGAGGATTTGCAGCGCATCCGGGCCATGGGCGTGGACAAGATCGCCTACAGCCTGCACAGCGGCATACCCGCGGAGCACGACGCCTTCGTGGGCAGCGAGGGGGCCTACGACCGCGTGCTCACGTGCCTGGACAACGCGCCCAGGGCCGGGCTGGAGGCCACGCTGGCCATGGTCGTCTCGCGCGAGAACATCCGCTCCGAGGGCGTGGCCAAGGTCATGGAACTGTGCATCAAGCGCGAGATCATCCTGGACGTGAACATCGGCGCGCCCGTGGGCCGCTGGATGGGCGAGGAGGACGTGCTGCTGAGCGAGGCGGACTTCCGCTGGCTGGACGAGGTGAACCGCACGCACCCCAACATCCGCCGCGACCTGCACCCGCACCTGTTCCGCACCGGCTGCCTGGCGGCCAAGGAGATCCTCTACGTCAACGTGTTCGGCGAGGTGCTGACCTGCCCGTTCCTGCACTTCAGCCTGGGCAACGCCCGCACCGCAGACCTGAAGCGGATGCGCGACACGGCCCTGGCCAACCCCTGGTTCGCCACGCACCACCCCAAGTGCCTGGCCGCCGAGGACCCCGAATTCTTCCGCAAGCACATGTCCCAGGTGTTCCAGGCCAAGAGCGTGCCCGTGCCCTGGAGCGAGACCCTGGGCAAGTAAGCCCGCCCGCTCACGACGGAAACGAAGGACCCTCCCATGCTCGGCCCCCTCGCCCTGGCGGCGCTCACGCTCATCCTCATCCGGCCCTTCCTTTCCTGGCCGGCGGACCCGCACCTGGGCGTATTCTTCCGCTGGCCCTACTTCCGGCCCGGGGAGCCCGTGCCCCAGCAGCTCATCCGGGGCAACCAGGGCTTCAGCCGCATCTACCTGTACACCCTGGCGGAGCTGATGCTGCGCGTGCTGGGCAAGGGCAGGCTGCAGCTCAAGGTCTGCCTGATGCAGGCCCTGTTCCTGTGGCTCACCGCCGTGGCCCTGGCCCAGGTGGCGCTGCTGGCCGGGCTTTCGCCCGTGGGCGCGTACGGAGCCGCCGCGCTGTGCCTGTTCCTGTCCACCCGGCCGCAGTTCTGCTTCATGTGCTACAACGCCGAGCCGCACTACACCCTGTGCGCGGCCCTGGGCGTGGCCGGGCTCATGGCCTCGCTGGCCACGGCGAGTTCGGCGGGCTCGGGCGAAAGCGTGGCCCTGGCCGGGGCCTCGGTGCTGCTGCTCGCCTTCGCGGGCATCAACACCAAGATCATCTTCCTGCTCGACGCCGGGCTGCTGGGCCTGGCCACGCTGCTGCTCACGGGCTGGCCCTGGGACGCCTTCTTCGCCATGCTGGCCGCGGGGCTGGCCGGCATCGCCGCCTTCGTGCTCATCTACCGCCGCTACCTGGCGCGAGACTCCGTGAACCAGCTGGTGGGCTACGCCAAGTGGGCCACGCAGCACAACACGCGCTCGTTCTACCGCGAGATCTACGAGAGCCAGGTGCGCGGCACGCCCCTGCCCGCCACGCTGCTCATGGCCCTGGGCGGGCTGCCCGCGCTGTGGCAGGCCCCGAACCACGGGGCCGGGGTGCTGGCCTGCGTGTGGCTGGCCTCCTCGGTGATCCTGCTGGCCCTGCAGTTCCGGCTGGCGCACTACCAGTTCCTGCTGGTGTTCCCACCGCTGGCGCTGGCCGCCGGGGCGCTGCTGGACGCCGCCTGGGGCTATTCGCCCCTGGCCCTGGCCGGGCTGCTGCTGGCCTACGCGCTGGCCGGGCGCGGCTTTTTGGCCGACGCGCTCTCCTACTACCGCAAGCGCCCGCTGGCAGTGCACCTGCGCCGCGCCCTGGGCGACGCCTACTTTTCGCATTTCGACCTGCGCATCGACGATGTGGTGCGCGAGCACAATGCCCACCCCGGCCCGTTCCTGGCCTGGGGCGTGGTGCCGCAGGCGCATCTGCTGGCCGACGAGGCCCCGCACACCTACGTGGGCGTGTTCCGGGCCCTGGCCTACCGGGCCTTTCCCGGCCACCGGGCGGTGCTCATCCAGGCGCTCACCGGGGTGCGCCACGAGTGGCTCTACGACATGAGCTGGCGCGAGGGCGGCGAGGACGGCTTCAACCCCCTGGCTACCTACGGCGGCCTGGGCCTGGCCTATGTTCCGGTGAAGCGCAGCGACAACGTGGTGCACTACCGGCTGGAGCGCAGCGAGCAGGGCTGGCCCGCGAACCCGGACACGGACTTCTTCGTGGCCGCAGGGCAGAGCGCCGACGCCCTGGCCCAGGAGCTGGGCTTCCCCGGCGCGCGCCCGCCCTTCTGCCCGGAGGGGCTGGACTACACCCTCCCCGGCCTGTGCCGCGAACTTGTCGTGGGCGGGGGCACCGGGCGCTGGAAAGGGCTTTCGGAACCCGTCGAGGCGCTGTGCGCCGCCCGCGCGGCGGACCCCAGGCCGCTGCTGGCCCGGCTGTACCTGCCGCTGCTGCGCGCCCTGGCCGGAGACCGCGAGGGGGCGGCCCTGGCCCTGGCTCAGTGGCGCGCCAATCCCGGCCCCTACCCGGAGCTTTCGCCCGCGGTGCCGCTGGCCGAGTGGCTGCTGGCGTCTCATCTGGCCCTGAATCCCGGCCCCATCCCCCTGGACGGCGCGGACCTGAACCGCGTGAGCATGGCCGAGGCCCTGGGCGTGGCCCGGCTGCTCTCCGCGCTGTGCCTGGCGGACCAGGACGGGGACGCGGCGCGCATTCTGGCCGGGGTGCGCGTGCCCGCCACGGACCACCAGGCCCGCGACCTGGCCCGCGAAATGCGCCTGCTGCTGGCCCTGAACCACGGCTCCACGAGGCTTGCGGAAGCGACCCTGCCGGGCCGCACGCTGGTTTTGCGCATGGCCCCCATGCCCCTGCTGGCGGCCCTTGTGCGGGGACTGGCCCCGTCCGCTCCCCGGCTCTCGCTGGCGGTGCAGGCGGGCGCGGCCCAGGAGGCGGGCGGGCTGCACCCCTTCGAGCACATCCATCCGCTGCCCGACGGCCCCTTCCGCTGGAGCGCGCAGGGCGAGGCCCTGGCCAGGAAGCTCGGCGCGGCGGGCTACGACTGCTGCATCCTGGTGGCGCGCGAGGGGGCGGAAGCCTGCTCCGGCCCGCTGGCGCAACTGCTGCGCACCATGCGCGAAAGCGGCGGGCCCGCGCGGGTGTTCGTGTACACCCTGCACAACCACGCCAAAGGCACGCTGACGCCCCTGGACCCCGAATCCTGATTCCCTGATTTTTCGGCTTTCGCCGCCCTTCCGGCCAGTTCTTCGGCTCCCGGCGCCTTCCCGGCTAGTTCTTCGGCCTCCGGCGTCTTCTCGGCTAGTTCTTCGGCCTCCGGCCGCGGGCATGCCAGTCCCAGGCCGTGGCGATGATGGACTCCACGTCGGTGAACTGCGGCTGCCAGCCCAGGGCCTCGCGGGCCAGGGCGGAGTCGGCCACCAGCATGGGCGGGTCGCCCGCGCGGCGCGGGGCCATGGCGTGCGGAACCGCGCGGCCGGAGACCTTCTCCACCGCCGCCAGCACCTCGGCCACGGAGGTTCCCCGGCCCAGGCCCAGGTTGAAGGCCTCGGCCGCCGGGGCGTCCTGGGCATTCTCCATGCGCCGGAGCGCCGCCACGTGGGCCAGGGCCAGGTCCTGCACGTGCACGTAGTCGCGCACCGCCGTGCCGTCGGGCGTGGGGTAGTCGCCGCCGAACACGGACAGCGGCCCGCGCAGGCCCAGCGCCGCCTCGATGGCCAGGGGCAGCAGGTGGGTCTCCGGCTCGTGGTCCTCGCCCAGCTCGCCATCGGGGTCGGCCCCGGCGGCGTTGAAATAGCGCAGGCTGACGCTCCTGAGCCCGTGCGCGAAGCCGAAGTCGGCCATCATGCGCTCGCTCATGGCCTTGGTGGCCCCGTAGGGGTTCACCGGGGCCTGGGGATGCCCCTCGCGCAGGGGCAGGGCCTGCGGCACGCCGTACACCGCGCAGGAGCTGGAGAACACCAGCCGGGCGCAGCCGTGGTCGCGCATGGCCTCCAGCAGGTTCAGCGTGCCCGCGGCGTTGTTGCGGTAGTACTTGCCGGGGTCGGCCACGGACTCGCCCACGTAGGCGAAGGCCGCGAAATGCAGCACGGCCTCGGGCCGGTGGCGGGCGAAGGCCGCGTCCAGGGCCGGGCGGTCCAGGATGTCGGCGCGCTCGAAGGGCCCGTAGCGCACGGCCCGTTCGTGGCCGTACACCAGGTTGTCCAGGGCCACGGGCTCGTACCCGGCCAGGGCCAGGGCCTTGCAGGTGTGGCTGCCGATGTATCCGGCCCCGCCGGTGACGAGCACCCTGCGCGCCACGGCTAGGCGTCTCCCTCGGCTGCCCCGTGGGCGGCCATGTGCGCCCGGGCGCGGCGCACCAGCACCTTGGACTCCTCCAGCAGGCGGTTCCAGCTCGTGGGGGCGTGGATGTCCACCTCGCGCCGGGCGTGGTCGCGCACGTTCATGAGCACGCGCGGGATGTGCGCGAACCTGGCCCCGCCCTCGGCGAAGCGCTGGAACAGGTCGTGGTCGTGGGCCAGCAGCCCCTCGTCGTACCAGCCGAATTTTTCGTGCAACGCGGTGCGGTAGAGCTTGGCCACGCCGCACAGGTACCAGTCGCCGAAGCAGTTCTTGAAGCTGTAGTCCGGCAGGGCGAAGCGGCGCACCACGCGCCCGGCGTCGTCCACGATGGCCATGTCGGCGTAGACGAAGTCCGCCCCGGCCTCCAGGGCGTCCACCATCTCCGTGACCATGGAGGGCAGCAGCACGTCGTCGCTGGGGATGTAGGTGCAGTACTCGCCCGTGGCGGCGGCGAAGCCGGTGTTCAGCGCCGTGGCCAGGCCCCGGTTCACGCCGTGGTCGATGAGCCGGACCTCGCGGCCCTGCTGCGGGTAGCGGTGGTGGTGCACCCGCTCGATGACGCCGGTTTCGGTGTTGAAATACGAGGCGTAGGAGGTCATGTCCGTGGCCACGGCGGCGCGGAAGTCCTCGATGGCCCGGGCGGTGCCGTCGGTGGAGCCGTCGTTGACCAGGATGACCTCAAGGTTGGGGTAGTCCTGGAACCAGATGGAGTCCAGGCAGATGGGCAGGTACTGGGCCTGGTTGTAGCAGGGGACCACCAGGGTCACTTTGGGGCGGCTCACGTCGGCTCTCCTCATGTGCCCGCTTGGGGCGCCGGGGGTTCTCGGGGCCTGGGCGGCCTCCATCCTGCTCATCGGCAGGGGCCGGGGAACGATTTAGGGCGCGGGCGCTCCCTGCTGACTGCCTTGCGGGGCCGCTGGCTGGCCTGCTGGCTGGTTGGCCAGGGTCAGCACGCGCACGTGGGGGCCGCTTCTCAGCACGATGCGGCCCGGCTCCACGCGCTCCAGCGTCCAGCCGCGCACCACGCCGCCCGGCTCCAGAGACAGGCCCTGGCCGTCCACGCTGAGCATGGCCAGCGGCTTGCCGCCGCCCGCGATGACCCCCACCAGCCGGATGCCGGTGAGCGGGGGCGCGGGCTGGCTTGCCGGAGCGGCGGGAGCCGGGGCTTGCGCCGGGGCGGATTGGCCGGACTGGGCGGCCTGAGTGGCCGGAGTGGACTGGGCGGGCCGCTGGCCCTTCTCGGGCAGGGCCTGGGCGGGAATCTGGGGCTGGGCGGGCGCGGGCTCGCCATTGCCCTGCGCGGCGGCCGGGGAGGACGGGGAAGGCGGCGCGATGCGCCCCTGCACGGCAGGACCGCCCGAGAGCGGGGCCGAGGCCGACACCGCGCCCGGAGCCTTCATGGCCGGGTCCAACGGCGCAAAGCCCGCCTGGGGGGCCTGGGGCGTGCGCTGCATGGCCGGAATGGGGGCCGGGGCCGGCTCGGGAGCCGGGACCGCGACCGGAGCCTGCTCGGCCCTGGGCGGCACGCCCTGGGGGTCGAACACCGTGGTCTCCAGCGCCAGCACGTTGCGCTCCAGAATGGCCCGCACGGGCGACTCCTCGGCGTAGCCCAGGCCGCGCGCGCGCAGGTCCTCGGGCGGGCGCAGGGCAGGCGCGGGCCGGGGCACGAAGCCCGTGCCCAGATAGGCCAGCGCCAGCCCCAGGGCCAGCGGCAGGGCCAGGTCCGGCAGCGCCCGCCAGAGTATCCGCATGCGCTCCTCCATCACACAGGCCAAGCGCGGGCCTGTTTCCAAAAGATGCAGTTTGTTCCCTGGCGAGAAAGGAGGCGGACGGGGGCCAGGGATAGTACTCTTGCGGTACAGCCCTGGGCCTCGTCCGCCTCATGACGAAGCCCAGGGGGCAAAGGGCGCTTTTCGAAACAGGCCCCCTAGCCCTTCATCGCCTCGGCGATGGCCTCCTGCACCCCCGCCTCCAGGTACGGATGCATGGGGATGCTGAAGATGCGCGCGGCCACGTCCTCGCTCACGGGCATGTCTCCGGGCTTGTGGCCCAGGTTCGCATAGGCCTTCTGCAGGTGCAGGGGCTTGGGATAGTAGATGCTGGTGGGCACCCCGGCGGCGGCCAGCCGCTTCAGCAGCTCGTCGCGGTGGGCGCTGTCCGTGGCCAGGATGGAGTACTGGGCGTACACCGAGAGGTACCCCCCGGGCACCACGGGCAGGGTCAGGCCGGGGATGCCGCCCAGGAGCCCGGCGTAGCGCGCGGCCACTTCCTGGCGCAGGCGCACCTCGTCCTCGAAGATGTCGAACTTGGCCAGCAGCACAGCGGCCTGAACGGTGTCCAGCCGCCCGGTGACGCCCAGGCGCACGTTCTCGTACTTGTCGCGGCCCTGGCCGTGCACGCGCACAGAACGCAGCAGCTCCAGCAGCTCCTCGTCGTCGGTGAAGCACATGCCGCCGTCGCCGTAGCAGCCCAGCGGCTTGGCCGGGAAGAAGCTGGTGCAGGCGATCTGGCCGAAGGAGCAGGCCCGGCGGGTCACGCCGCCCAGCTCCACGGTGGCCCCGAAGGACTGGGCCGCGTCCTCGATGACGTAGACCCCGCCCGCGGCGGACACTTCCAGGATGGCCTTGTAGTCGGCCAGCAGGCCGAAGAGGTCCACCGGGATGACGGCCTTGGGCGTGAGCTTGCCGCAGCCCTTCGGCAGGGGGTGGAGCGTGTCGTCGCCGGTGCGCACGGCCTTGATGGCGGCCTCGAGCTTGGCCGCGTCCAGGTTCAGGGTCACGGGGTCGATGTCCACGAACACCGGGGTGGCGCCCAGCAGGGCCGGGGCCTCGGCGGTGGCCATGAAGGTGAAGGGCGGGCAGAACACGGCGTCGCCGGGGCCCACGCCCAGGGCCAAGAGGGCCATGGTCAGGGCATCGGTGCCGCTGGCGCAGCCCACGGCGTGGCGCACGCCGCAGTAGGCGGCCAGGCGCTCCTCGATCTTGGCCACGTCCGGCCCGCCGATGTAGGCGCCGCTCTCCAGCACGGCGGCGATGCCCTGCTGCACGTTCTCCGCCACGCGGCGGTACTGGGTCTTCAGGTCGATGAAAGGAATGCTCATTGCGTGAACGCCTCCGTCTGCACCTTGGCCTGCACGGCAGGGGGCAGAACCTCGTAGATGCGCACGAGCGGGAAGCCCTCGTGCACCAGTTTGAAGTAGCGGGCCAGCTCGGGCCGCGCGGGATCGCCGATGAGAAGCTGCACGGCCATGCTGTTGTAGGCCAGGTCGTCCATGAACATGACCTGCCGGGTCAGGTCGTTGATGACAAGGTGGGGCTGGCCCGCGTTGCCCGGGAACACGGCCCGCCGCGTCCCGTTCCTGGCCAGCATGTCCACGCTGCTGACCAGCACGGCGGGGCTGGAGCGGAACACCACGGCCCCGCGCCCGGAATCGACGTTGAAGGCCTCCTCCACGTGCTGGATGCGGGCGTGGGTTCCCCGTCCGGAGACCAGGTCCCAGCTGCCGTAGAAGCTCATCCAGTGCAGCAGGGTCATGTTCTCCCAGCAGGCCACCACGTACTGCGTGGGCACCTTGGGCGCGGGCTGCTCGGTCTGGGCCAGGCCCTCCAGCGCGGCCTGCACGTCGCGCGCGGGCAGCTTGTCCCAAACCTTGGCCGGGTCGCCCCCCAGGCTGGCGGAGAGCAGCATCACCTGGGCGGACTGGCGGTAGGACGGCGTGATGAGGGCCAGGGCCGTGGGATAGATGTCTCGCCCGGCGTGGCGTCCGCCGTCGGTGGGGGTCATGCGCTCGGCGTAGTACTGGGTGGCGTAGCCGAAGTCCCACCAGGTCCAGACCTGGGCATCCTTGGGGGCCACGGCCTTGAGTTTCATGAGGGCGGAGGCGTGCACCTCGGCCACCACGGGGGTGAGCTGCATGGCCTTGTACTGCGCGGCGTAGCCCACCAGGCAGCCGCCAGCCACCAGGATCTGGGCCAGGGTCAGCACGTGGTCCTTGGCGCCCGTGCCGCGCAGCGTCCACTTGAGCAGCCAGTGCAGGCCCAGGGCCAGGCCCAGGGCGAAGGCCGGTCCGGCGAACATGGCGAAGCGCACGCCCATGAGCAGGCTGAGCACGCCCAGCCCGATGAGCGGCAGCATGAGCGACAGGGCCGGGCGCAGCAGCAGCGCGGCCAGCAGGCCCAGGGCGGAGAGACCGCCCACCCAGCTGGCCACGGCCACGCCGGAGAACAGGTTCAACACGTCGGCCACGTTCTTGGCCTCGCGGATGCTCTGGGTGATGCCGGGGTACAGCGGGCCGGGCACGCCGCCCGCGCCCTCTCCGCCCAGTTCGGCCACGGGCTTGAAGTAGCCTACGGCCTTGGCCCAGAACGGCCCCAGCGGAGCGAGCAGGTCGCCCACGAAGGCCACGGCCACAAGAATCGCCAGCCACACCCAGGGGTGCTCCAGCGCCGGGCGCAGGGCCGCGGGGCGCTTCCAGAGCAGGAAGGCCAGGGCCAGGGCCGCCGCCAGACCGATAAGACCCAGCGGAGTCGGATACGTGAGCACGGCTATGCCGTAGAGGCGCTTGGTCGCATAGGCGGCCACCCCGTAAACCGCCAGCAGGCTCAGGGCCTGGAGCCGCTTGCCGGGCCGGGCGGTGATGGCCGCCAGCGCCAGGGCGGCCCAGAACATGATGACGCCGATGATGCGCACGTCGTCGTGGGCGAAATGGGCCACGCGGGTCACCAGGCCGAACCCCAGGGCCAGCCAGGGCGCGGCACCGGGCAGGGGCGAGTCGTCGCGTTCACTTTCGCTGGCCAGCCAGGCGCGCGTGCAGCAGAAGCCGAGCAGCACGGCCAGCATCAGCCCGATGAGCAGCGGCATGCCCAGGGTGAACATGTCTGTGTCGAAATAGCCCACGCGCGAGCGCATGTAGAAGCCCGGCGCCAGCGCGCCGATGGCCCCGGCGAGGATGGCCGGGCGGCGTCCGCCCAGGAGCCAGCCCCACAGCGCCACCACCGGGGCCAGCAGGCTGGACAGGATGGCCGGGCCCCAGAAGGCCACCTTCCACAGGGCCGCCCCGGTGAGCGCGGCCAGGCCCCTCGCCAGGGCCGGAAGGCCGTAGTGGGCGTATTGGTTCACGCCCTTGGCCCCGGCCAGCCAGCCGTAGGTGTCGTGGGTGGCCATGATGATCTCGCCGTTCACCGACAGGCCGGGCTGCATCCAGTTGCCCGCCTCGGCCAGGCGAACGGCCAGCGTCACGGCGTAGGAGAGCGCGGCGATGGCCGCCAGCCATTTCCAGTCCCTGGCGAAGTCCGGGCGCTCGTCCAGGAAGTCGCTGGCCTGTGTGTAGCGTTTGAAAAATGCGTGCATGGCGTGCGTGCCGTCCCCTTAGTTTTTGTCCCTGGCTCCCCGGCCACCCGATTCCCCGGCGCCCCTTCCCTGCGGGCCAGCCGGGCCGACCCCGCGGTCCGGCGCGGCGGGGCGCACCACGCGGGCGCTGGCCACAACCACCAGCCGTCCCGGCCCCTCGTCCCTGCGGGGGGCGGAAAACACCGACCATCCGGCTTTGGCCCCGGCTTCCCGCGCCGGGCCGCCCACAAGCAGCACCTGGCCCTCGGAGAGCGCGGCCTCAAAATTCCTGCTCCGGCCCGCATCCTGCCCGCCTACCTGGCCGCCTGCCTGGCCGCCTGCCTGGCCGCCCGCCGGGCCTTCCACCAGCCCGACGCGCAGCAGCACGCGGCCCGCCACACCGGCCTGGCCCGGCTCCAGCCGGGGCGAAAGGGTGAGCCGGAAGCGCTCCGCCTCCGCCTGGCCCGAGGCATCGGCCCCGGTCGCGGGCCAAGTTGCGGCCCCTGTTGCGGCCCCTGTTGTGGACAGGCCGCCGCTGACCCTGGCCTCGGCCCCTTCGAGCACGGCCAGGCGCGGCACGGAAAGCACGCGCACGCCCGGCTCGCGGGTCCACAGCGCCGCCAGCCCCTCCATGCCGAGCTGCGCGGCGTCCGCCGCGTGGCCCCGCAGAACCAGCGCCGAGCCCACGCGGAACCCGTCCGCGCCGCCCGGACCGTTCCGGTCGGCGGGCTGCTCACCCGTGAGCGCCAGCTGCGCCAGCGCCTCGGGGGTGAATTCCGCCACCAGGGCCTCTATGTACACGCGCGGGCGCGGTTGGTCCAGGTCTTCCACCAGCCTGTCCAGGCGCGCCAGGGCCTCCGGCGAGGCCAGCGCCAGCACGGCCTGGCCGTCCTGGTCCAGGCTCAGCCGGGGGGTGTCCACCCGGGGCGTATCCCCCCGGGAGGCATCCGTCCCCGCGCCCAGCTTCTCGCGCAGGGCCTCCAGCACCTTGTCCGGGCGCACGTGGCGCGTGCGGTAGGCCTTGAGCACCGGAGCCTCCGGCCCGGCCCCGTCGGCCTGGGCCAGCAAGGTCCGGGCGCGCCCCAGGGCCTCCGGGGTTCCCGCCAGCAGCAGGCTGTTGCTCCATTCCAGGGGCAGCACGCTCAGCGCGGCCCCGCGCATCTGCATCTCCAGGGCGCGGGCGGCCTGGCGGGCCTGGGCGCGCACCAGCGGCACGATCTCCGGGGCGTGGTCCGGCGGCAGGGCCGAGAGCGCCTGGAGCACGGGCCGCAGGCGCGCCACGCGGGGGGCCTCGTCGGCCAGCACGATGAGCCGCCCGGAGGAGAGCGCCCGGCCCCGGTCGGAGCGCAGGCCCTCCAGCACCCCGGCCACGGCCTGGGCGCGGCCCGGACTTGTCTGGGCGGGCAGCCGCCAGGCCAGGATCTGCGCGTCCGGCGGCAGGAGGTGGCGCGGAGCGCCGGCGGAAGGCATGGGCAGCACATAGGACACGCCGCCGCGCCGCACGGCCTCCAGCCCGGCGGGCCGGAGCACCAGCTCCAGCAGCTCGCGCAGCTCGCCCTCGGCCATGGGCTCCGGGGCCACCACGCTCACGCTCACGGGCGGGATCTGGTCCTCGCGCAGCACGGGCGCGCCGCCCAGGAACTGGCCCAGGAAGCGGATGAAATCCACCAGCCGCGCGCCCTCCAGGCCCACCTGCACGCCCGCCGCGGAGGGCGCCGGCGAGGGGGCCTGAGCGGACGTCTGCGCGGAGGTCTGGGCGGGGGCCTGCGCAAGGGGCAGCAGCAGGGCCAGCCCCAGCGTCAGGGCCAGCGCGGCTCGGCGCGCAGGGCGGATGAACGGTCGGTTCGGGCGCAAGGCTCCCCCGGTCAGGGTTCGGGTTCCGTCTTGAGCCCCGTCGCGGCGCGCCAAGGGGTGGGCGCGGCTCGCCGGGGACCCTGCCGTACTACCCGCTTTCGGGCCGGAGGGCAATGAAGCCGGGCCGGAGGGAGCCTGGCGGGCCTGGCGGGTCGGCCTAGCGGATCGGGCCGGGCGTGAAGGCTGGCTGCAACGGGGCCTGGCCCAGGAAATCGCCCAGCCTGCCCTCGGCGCTGAAGGCCACGGCCTGGCGGTCGCGGGTCAGCTCGCCGGACACGGCGTAGGGCGAGGACAGCGGAGCCTCCGCCAGCAGGCGGGCCGTGCCCTCGGCGCGCACGCCCACGGGCTCGCGCAGGGTGAAGGC
This sequence comes from Pseudomonadota bacterium, assembly GCA_023438245.1. Taxonomy (GTDB): domain Bacteria; phylum Desulfobacterota; class Desulfovibrionia; order Desulfovibrionales; family Desulfovibrionaceae; genus Humidesulfovibrio. Next base: position 49,700 of record JAEXRD010000152.1, read on the forward strand.
GCGGATGTTCACGGCCCCGGCGCGGTACTCCAGCGAGAGCGACACGTCGCCCAGCCAGAGCGAGTCCGGCAGCTGCGCCGTGGCCCCGCGCAGGTCCAGGAAGGCCTTCTCCAACTCGCCCTTGTCGCGCAGGTACTGGCCATGGCCGCGCACGTCCAGGGAGCCGCGGATGTCGCGCCGGCCCAGGCAGGCCAGGTTCACCTGGCCCTGCAGGTCGAAGTTGCCGCTCTGGAAGACCACCAGCCGGGCGTCGCGCCCGCCGCTGTCGGCCTTGAGGGTGAGGAGCGGGGTGGCCCCCAGGCGGATGTCCAGGCTGGCCAGGCGCGGCGAGAAGGCCCAGCCCGGCGAGTCCACGGACAGGCCGATGACGCGCAGGCCCAGGGGCGCGGCGCGGTCGATGCTTTGCCAGGAGAGGTGGATGGGGTTCTCGCGGGCCGCCAGGATCGCCGCCGCGCGCCGCAGGGCCAGGGTCCAGACCGTGTCCCAGGGCAGGGAGAGCACCACCCCGGCCAGCAGCCCCACCAGCACGGCGAAGGCCACGGCGCGCCGACCGCACAGGGCGCGGATGGGGCGGCCCTGTTCGTCGGCCAGGGGGCAGGCCCCGGCGGAAGATTCGGGGGCGGGCCCGGAGGCGGGCTTGCCGGAATTGTCGATACTGGCGGGCGTCTGGCTCATGCGGTGGTCCTCGCCCCCCTACCGGGTCAGCGTCATGCTCAAATTCACCCGGCGCGCCGGGCCGGGAACGGCGGTGAGCGTGGCCTGCACGGTGGCCAGCCCGGTCTGCAGGCGCAGATCGCGCAGCACCTCGGCCAGCTCGCGCAGGGTCAGGTTCTGGGCCGCGAGCTCCAGCCCCTCCGGCCCCTGCAGGGCGGGCTGGGGCCGCAGGCGCATGCGCTCCGGGCCGATGCCCGCGCTCCTGAGCACCTGCTCCACGGCCTGCACCGGGGGCGCGCTTTCCAGGCGTCCGCTGCGCTCGCGCAGGTCCATGACCTCCGCCGCCAGCGGAGCCACGGCCTGGTAGCTCTGCGAGGCCTCCTCGAAGCCCTTCTCCGCCGCGCGGGTCATGGCCGAAAGCCCGGCCCAGCTGCCCAGCAGGGCCAGGCCCGCGCCGAAGAGGAGCATGCGCCACAGGCTCCGCTGAGCCTTGGCCGAAAGATGCGTCAGCCGCGCCACCACCCGCCAGGTCATCTGTCCTCCCGGGGCGGGGCCGTGCGGTCCAGGGCCTTCACCGCCAGCTCGAAGGACACCGGCTCGGCCAGCGGGTCGGATTTCTGCGTGGAAAAGCTGAAGAACGCCTCGGCGGAGAGCGCGGTCAGGAAGCGGCCCAGGTCCGCCCGGGTCTTGGCCGTGCCGGAGACCACGCCGCTCTTGCCGCTCATGGCCACGGCGTCGATGCGCACGCCCTCGGGCGCGCGGCGCGACAGCGCGGCCAGCAGCTCCAGCAGGTCCAGGCGCTGGGAGCCCTCGGCGCGCAGCTTGCCCAGCTCGAACTGGAGCCTGCCGTAGGGCGACTTGCCCGGATCGCCGCCCAGGGCCTGGCGGTAGGTCTGGTCCAGCGCGGCCTCCACGGTGGCCAGGCGGGACTTCTCCTGCCACAGGCGCGCCCCCTGCCCGCCCAGGAACAGCAGGCCCACGGCCACCACGACCAGCAGCTTGCGGGCGTAGCGGCGGTGCTCCTGCTCCGGCAGCCCGGCGGGATATTTGACGGCGTCCGAACTCACGATCTGGTGTCCTTTGCGCGGTTGGTCGACCCGGCCCTTGCGGCCCTGGCCGAATCCACAGGGTAGGAAAATTCCGGCTCCCGGTCCAGCGCCGGGGTGCTGCTTGCCCTTTGCGGCAGGGTCACATCCCGGCGCAGCACCGGAATGACCCCGCGCCCGCCGGGCTGCGCCCAGGCCTCGCCGCGCAGCAGCCCCCGCGCCCAGGCCCGCGTGTGCGGCGGGAAGAAGCCGGGGTTCTCCTGCACGATGAGCGCCTTGGCCCGGCCGTCCTGGGCCTGGGCCAGATTGGAATAGTTGGCCCCGTGCTGGCGATGCAGGTAGAGGATGCCCTCCGCCCGCGAAAATTTTGCGCCCAGAAGCGCCAGCCGCACCCAGAAGTCCCAATCCTCGTAGGCCGTTGCGGAGCGGAACCGCGCGCCCGCGTCCCACAGCCCGCGCCGGAACATGGCCGTGGGCGGCAGGATGTTCTGGCTGGCCAGGAGCAGCGGATGGTAGTCCGGCGGGGCGATCTCGCGCCGCGTGCCGCCTTCTTCCAGCACGAACCCGGCGTAGGCCACGTCCGCGCCCTGCTCCAGGGCCGAGACGTGCGCCGCCGCAAACCCCGGCAGCAGCAGGTCGTCGGGGTCCAGGCAGAGCAGCAGTTCCCCGCGCGCCAGTTCCAGGCCCGCGTTGCGCACCGGGCCGGGCCGACCCTGGCGCTCCAGCTCCAGCACCCGCCAGGAACCCAGCCCCAGCGCGGGCAGCAGCTCGCGCGCGATGTCCGCGCTGCCGTCCTCGCTGGCGTCGTCGGCCAGGATGACCTCCACCGCACGGCTGTCGATTTCCTGACGCGCCCACTGCGCCGCGAGCGACCCCAGGCACTCCGGCAGGAATCGCCCGTAGTTGCGGCAGGGAATGACGACGGAGAGGAGCGGGTTGCTCACCATGTGGCTCCAGTGCTCGGTTTGCGCGCATGCACGCCCGGCACGCCCCATGACGCGCCGGAATGCGGGCCGGTTTCGGCGAAATCCTCGCCCAGCCCGCGCCGTTTGGGATTGCAAGGAGCAGGCCACGAAAAGCCCCTGATCCCCGGAACCGTCCGACTGCGAGCGGACAGTTCGGCTGGGGACGAGGCCGGGGCTGCTTCAAAACGGATGGATTTTGGTCACTGGCAAGGCCCTGAAACAAGACCGGAGCCGCCCCGGGGCCGGGGATAGTACTCTTCGGTACAGCCCTGGCCCCGAGGCGGCTCCTGACGAAGCCCAGGGGGCAAAAGACGCCGTTTTGGAGCAGCCCCTACGGCAGCGGAAGGCCCAGCGCCGGAACGTTGAGCTCGCCGGTGAAGGTCAGTTCCGCCGCGCCCTGCAGGTACACGCGCCCGCCCTCCAGGCTGGTGGTCAGCACCTCGCCGCCGCTGGTGGTGTTCTCCACGCGCTCGCCGGTCTTGCCCAGGGCGGCGCAGACCACCTGCACCGCGGACACGCCCGTGCCGCAGGCGTAGGTCTCGCCCTCCACCCCGCGCTCGTAGGTGCGCACCAGGGTGCGGCCGGAGTCCACCACCTGCACGAAGTTCACGTTGGTGCCCGCGGGCGCGAAGTGCTCGTGGTAGCGCACGGCGCGGCCGATGGCGGCCACGTCCACCTCGCGCACGTTGTCGGAGAAGATCACCGCGTGGGGCACGCCGGTGTTCACGAAGTGCACCTCGGTGGCGTGGTCCAGCACGTTCAGCACCGTGCCCAGCACCAGGCCCTTGGGCTCGGTGAGCTGCACCTTGACCTGGTCGATGTCCGGCAGCACGGCGATGGCGATGTCGCCCGCGTCCGCGCCCATGACGCTCGTCTCCCCGGCCAGGCCCAGGGCGTGCGCCAGGCGGCCTGCGCAGCGGGTGGCGTTGCCGCACATCTCCGCGCGCGAGCCGTCGGCGTTGTAGAAATGCCAGAGGAAATCCACGCCGGTGCGCTCTTTCGGCGGCAATTCCAGGAAAAAGATGCCGTCGGCGCCCACGCCGAAGGCCCGCGGGCAGACCTTGCGCGCCCACTCGGCCATCAGCTCCTGGGGCAGGCGCAGCACGCGGTTGTCGATGGCCACGAAGTCGTTGCCGCAGCCTTGCAGCTTGTAGAAGGGCACGCGCGCCCCGAACATTGTGCTCATGGATTGCTCTCCTGGATGAAAACGTGCTGCCCAATAGAGCGCACGAAAGGGCGGTTCGTCAAGGCCCGGGCCTCAGGTGATGGCCTCAGGCGATGGGCGTCAGGTGGCGGGGCCGGTCACGTAGAACGCCGGGTGGCAGCCCAGCTCGCCCTCGGGCTCCTCTCCACCGAGCGGCAGGCAGAGCACGTACTGCTCCGGCACGCCCGGCCAGGAAAGCCCCCGGCACTGGCGGAAGCCCAGGCGCGTGTAGTAGGCCGGGTCGCCCACCAGCACGCAGCCCGCCGCGCCCAGGGCGCGCAGCTCGTCCAGCCCGGCGCGCACCAGGGAGGAGCCTACCCCTTTGCGCTGATGCCCCGGCAGTACGGCCACGGGGCCCAAGAGCCGCCAGCCGAGGTCCCTGCCCCCCACCGTGGCGCGGGAAAAGGCGATGTGGCCGAGCACCTGCCCATCTTCCTCAGCAACCAGCGAGATTTCCAGCGCCCCGGCCCGGCGCAGCTCCTCCACGATGAGGTGCTCGGTCTGGCGGCTCACGGGATGATTCTGGAAGGCCTCCACGTTCACGCGGCGGATGGCCTCGGTGTCGGCGGGGGTTTCGGGGCGGATGTTCATGGGGTTCCTCTTAGGCCGGGCCTGTTTCCAAAAGATGGATTTTGCTCCCTGGCGAGGAGGGAGGTGAGCGGGGCCAGGGATAGCACTCTCACGGTGCAGCCCTGGCCCGCGATCACCTCACGACGAAGCCAGGGGCCAAAAGACGCTTTTTGAAACAGGCCCTACCGGCGCCGCGCTCCAAGCCCGATGCCGACCAGCGTCGCCGCCACCCCGGCGATCTCCGCCGCCCCGGCGGGCCGGGCGAAGAACAGCAGGTCCCACACGTAGGCCAGGGCGGGCTGCAAGAGCAGGATCAGCCCGGCCAGCGACATGCGCGTCTCGCGCAGTCCCCGGCTGATGAGCACCCAGCCGATGAGCTGCGAGGACAGGCCGTACCCGGCCATGTAGACCAGCGGCAGGCCCGGCTCCAGGGCCAGGCTCTCGCCGCGGGCCAGCATCACCGGCGCGATGAGCGCGGCGCAGAGGAGCGAGTTGGCGGTCATGACGGCCAGCTGGCTGCCCTCTCCGCACACGGCCATGCTGCGGCCCAGGGCCAGGATGAACCCGGCGTAGAGCAGGCCCGTGAGCAGGCCGTAGAACACGCCCAGCTGGTACTGGTCGCCCGCGCTGGCCCAGGCCGGGGCCACGATGGCGAACAGCCCGCCCATGGCCAGCGCCAGGCCCGCGAAGAAGCGCAGGCCGGGCTTTTCGCCCAGGAAGAAGATGCCCCAGGCCGCCAGCACGAAGACCTGGAAATTGCCGAACAGCGTGGCCAGCCCCGGCCCGATGTACAGGATGGACACGTGCCAGGCGATGAGGTCGCCCGCGAAGAAGGCGGCGCAGACCAGGCTCCACCACCAGCCCGCTGCGGGCATGTTCCAGGGCTTGCTGGCCCGCTCGCGGCTGAAGCAGGCGGCCAGCAGCAGCCCCAGCCCGCCGATGAGCACGCGGTACAGCGCCGCGGCGTCGCCGCCCACGCCGTGGGGCGCGGCCAGCTTCACGAACAGCGGGGAAAAGCTGATGGTGAAGGCCCCGATGATGAGATGCAGCACGGCTTATCCCTTCCTTTGGCGCGCGGCCCAGCAGGGGGCCAGGGGCAGCCGCCCGGCCAGGTGGATGCCCGCCTCGTCCACATGCGCCCGCCAGGCCCAGGCCTCCACCCCGGCCTCCAGGGCGACGCCCAGGGCCCCGGCGTAGTCCGGGTCGATGGCCTCCGCCGGGGCGAAGCAGTCGCCGTCGGGCCGCTGCACCAGGAAGAACAGGGCGGCGCGGCAGCCTTGGGCCACCAGGCGCGTCAGCTCGGCCAGATGCTTGCGCCCGCGCTCGGTGGCGGCGTCCGGAAACTGGGCCTGGCCGTCCTCCACCAGCGTCACGTTCTTGCACTCGATGTACAAGGGCGGCAGGCCGTCTCCGGTACAGAGGCCGTCCAGCCTGCTCTCGCCGATGACCGCCTCGCGGGCGAAATTCGGGTATTCCCGCGCCTCGGGCAGCAGGCGGGCGCGCCAGGCGGCCTCCAGCAGGCGGTTGGGAGTCTGGGTGTTCACGCCCACCCACAAAGGCTTTGCAGAATCGCAGCCCGGCAGGGCGAGCGCCTCCAGCGTCCACTTCAGCGCCCGGTCGGGGTTCTTGGCGGGCGACAAGAGCGCCAGGTTGCCGGGCCGCAAGAGTCCCAGCATGGTGCCGGTGTTGTTGGTGTGGGCGCGCACCTCCGCGCCCGTCGCCAGGTCGGTGGTGACGGCGGTGAAGCGCTTCTCGCGCCGCACCAGCCGCGTGGTGACGCAGCCGGGCGGGAAGGGCAGGAGCAGGGTGCGGGCCTCGGACTGAGACTCAGACATGTCGCGGGCCGCCCTCGTCCTCGCCGGGGTCCTGGCCCACCAGCCGCAGGCCCTCGCCGGGGTACACGCGGCGCTCCGAGGGCGGCGTGAGGCGCGCGGGCGCGGGCCAGGCCCCGGGCTGGGGCTCGGCCCCCTGCCGGGCCAGGGCCGTGGGGGCCGTGTCGGCCATGACCGGGCTTTCGCGCAGGTCCACCCCGGCCACGGGCACGCTGAACTCCACGGCGATGTTGTTGGGGTCGAAGCTGTACAGCGAGTGGATGAAGCCGTGGTCCACCACCTCGGACACCCAGAATCCGGCGGCGTCCAGCTTGTCGCGCAGTTCCCAGAGGTCCTGCTCGCTCTCCAGCCCGAAGGAGATGTGGTCGAAGGTGAAGGGGCCTTTCACGGGAGCGCCGTGGTCCTTGTCCGGGCCGGGGGTGACGCCGGGCCACTCGAAGAAGGCGATGGTGTCCGTGGGCGAAATTTCGAAGAAATAGTGGCGGTAGCCGGGATGGCCCAGGCCCGCCACCAGGCGCATGCCCAAGAGGTCGCGCCAGTAGCGGATGGTGGCGTCCATGTCGCCGGTGGCCATGGCCAGGTGGTTGATGCCGGTGAAGCGCATGGGGACTCCTCCTTCTGGCGCTGCGGGGGCTGATGCCAGGAGATAGCGCGCCGGAACGGGTCCGGCAAGGGCGGAGCGGACATGCGCCCCCCCGACCGGGGAGCGCCCCTAGCGCAGCGCTCAGCCCCGGGAGCCGAGCCAGGCCGCCAGCGCCCCGTGCTCGTACAGTATGCGCAGGCCGATGGCGATGAGCGCGGTGCCGCCCAAAAGTTCGGCGTAGCTGCTCATGGGGCCCACGTGGCGGGTCATGCAGCCGATCTTCATGCCCAGGGCGGTGATGGCGAAGCAGACCACGCCGATGACCAGCGCGGGCATCCAGATCTCCACCCCGAGCACGGAGAAGGACAGGCCCACGGCCAGGGCGTCGATGCTGGTGGCCACGGCCAGCAGCAGCAGCTGGCCGCCGCGCGTGGGGTCCTTGTATTCGCAGGCGGGGTCTTCCTCGCCCGTGTGCAGGCCCTCCCAAAGCATCTTGCCGCCCACGAAGGCCAGCAGCGCGAAGGCCAGCCAATGGTCGTAGGCCTCGATGTGCTCGCGGAAGGACAGGCCCAGCAGCCACCCGGCGATGGGCATGAGCGCCTGGAACAGCCCGAAGGCCCCGGCCATGCGCAGGGTGTGCGCGGCGCGGGCCTCCTTCAGGCAGATGCCCGTGGCCAGCGCCACCGCGAAGGCGTCCATGGCCAGGGCCACGGCGATGGCGAGCAGGGTTGCGAAGGGCATCAGATGGTTCCTTTTTGGCTGTTTCCCCCGCCAGGGCCTGTCTCAAAACGACGGATTTTGTTTCCTGGCGAGGAAGGAGGCGGCCTGAGTCCGGGGATAGCACTCCGGCGGTGCAGCCCCGACCCCGGCCCGGAACCTGACGACGTTCAGGGGGCAAAAGCCGCTCCCGGACCCCGCCCCACAGCCTGACGACGTCCACGGAGCAAAAGCCGTCCCCGCCCCCGCCCCCCCC
>JAEXRD010000031.1 GCA_023438245.1 Pseudomonadota bacterium
CCCGTGTTTTACATGCTGCCCCACCACGAAACAGGCGCCCCGGTAGCGATTCCGGGAAACAGCCATGGGAGACGCCCGCACGCGCCCTTTTCAATCGCCGGGTGCTGGCGTATTTCACGGCCATGGACCGCCTCATCGCGCACATCGACATGGACGCGTTCTACGCCTCCATCGAGCAGCTGGACCACCCGGAGTGGCGCGGCAAGCCGCTGGCCGTGGGCGATGGCCCGCGCTCCGTGGTCAGCGCCGCCAGCTACGAGATCCGGAAATTCGGCGTGCGCTCGGCCATGCCCGTGGGCCAGGCCCGGCGGCTGTGCCCGCACGGCCTGTTCGTGCCCGTGCGCATGTGGCGCTACCGCGAGCTGTCGCGCCGGGTCATGGCCATTTTGCAGCGCTTTTCGCCCCTGGTGGAGCAGGCCAGCGTGGACGAGGCCTACCTGGACGCCACCGGCCTGGAGCGCCTGTTCGGCCCCCCGCAGGAGCTGGCCCAGACTATCCGGGCCGAGGTGAAGCGCGAGACCGAGCTGACCTGTTCGGTGGGCATCGCGCCGGTGCGCTTCCTGGCCAAGATCGCCTCGGACTACAACAAGCCCGACGGCCAGACCGTCATTCTGCGGCAGGACATGGAGGCCTTCCTGGCCGGGCTGCCGGTGCAGAAGATTCCCGGCGTGGGCGGGCGCACGCTGGAGATCTTGAACGGCCTGGGGGTGCGCACCGCCGGGGACCTGCTGAAGCGTCCGGCGCGGTTCTGGGGCGAGAGGCTGGGCAAGAGCGGGCTGTGGCTGTTCGAGTTGGCCCAGGGCCGCGACGACCGCCCGGTGACGCCCTTCACCCCGCCCAAATCCTCCAGCGCGGAGAACACCTTCGACCGCGACACCCGCGACCCGGCGGTGCTGCGCCGCTGGCTGCTGCTGCAGAGCGAGCGCGTGGGCGCGGACCTGCGCGCCCAGGGCGTGCGCGGGCGCACGGTGACGCTCAAGGCCAAGTACGCGGACTTCACCCAGGTGACGCGCTCGCGCACGCTGGAAGAGCCCATAGACGACACGCGCGGCATCTTCGACACCGCGCTGGCGCTGCTCTCACAGCTCGATCCGAAGAAGGAGCTCCGGCTCATCGGGGTGGGGGTGTCGCAGTTCGGGGAAAAGCCGCGCCAGATGTCGCTGCTGGAGCCCGAGGCCCCGGAGCGGCCCAAGAACGCCCTGGACAGCGCCCTGGACAAGGTGCGCGGCAAGTTCGGCAAGGCCGCCATTGTGCGCGGCGATTTGCTGGACTTCGAGGGCTAGGGGACTGTTTCGAAAAGACGCCTTTTGTCCCCTGGACATCGTCAAGGGCCGGTTCGGGGCCAGGGCTGTACCGCAGGAGTACTATCCCTGTCCCCGAACTGACCCTTTCCTTGCCAGTGAACAAAATTCGTTCTTTGAGAAACAGTCCCCGGCGGGCAGCGTTTCCCGAAAGACGGATTTTGGCTCACGCTGGGAGGGCCTTTTCCGGGCCTGTTTCCAAAAGATGGATTGCGTTTCCTGGCGAGGAATGAGGCGACCGGGGGGCGGGGATAGTACTGTTGCGGTACAGCCCCGGCCCCCGGTCGCCGAATGACGACGCCCAGGGGGCGCAAGGCGCTTTTCGAAACAGGCCCTACTTACGCGAAAACGATGGTCTTATTGCCGTCGACGAGCACGCGGTCTTCCAGATGCCAGCGCACCGCCCGCGAGAGCACCTGGCGCTCGATGTCGCGGCCCAGCACCTTGAGCTCGTCCACCTTGTGCCGGTGCGACACGCGGATGACGTCCTGCTCGATGATGGGCCCCTTGTCCAGCTTGCCGGTGACGTAGTGGGCCGTGGCCCCGATGAGCTTGACCCCGCGCTCGCCCGCGCGGCGGTAGGGGTCCGCGCCCTCGAAGGCGGGCAGGAAGCTGTGGTGGATGTTGATGATGCGCTGGGGGAAGCGCCTCACCATGGCCGGGGAGAGGATGCGCATGTAGCGCGCCAGCACGACGAGGTCCGGCATCCCGCCGGGCAGCCCTTCGAAAATCTGGAGCATCTTCTCCTCGGGGATGGACAGGCCGCGCGTCCTGGGTTCATCGCCCGCCTCGGGCACGTGCACGTGCTCGAAGCGCACGCCGAAGGCCTCCACCGCGCCGCGCAGGTCCTGGTGGTTGCTGATGACCACGGGAATCTCGGCGGCCAGCTCGCCCCGGCCCACGCGCCACAGCAGGTCCATCAGCGCGTGGTCCATGCGCGAGACCAGTACGGCCATGCGCTTCTTGCGCGCGGCGGGCACCATGCGCCAGGCCATCTGGTAGCGCGCGGCCACCTCCTGGCCGAAGGCCTTGGCCAGCTCGTCCAGCTGCCCGGCCAGGCCGTGCAGGTAGAACTCCTGGCGCAGGAAGAAGCGCCCGCCTTCGGGGTCGGTGCTGTGCTGGTCGGAGTGGATGATGTTCACCCCGCGCTGGTGCAGAAAGCCGCTCACCGCGGCCACGATGCCGGAGCGGTCCGGGCAGGTGGCCAGCAGGCGGGCGGTGTCGGACTGGGCCAGGGCGGAGGCTGAGGGCTTGGCGGCGGTCATGGGGGGCTATTCTTCTCCGAGCTATTCTTCGCCGAACAGGGCGGCCAGGCCGGGCACGTCCTTGGAGGAGGGCTTGCCGGAACCGCCCGCCCCGGAGCCCATGGCGGCGGCGAGCCCGGCCACGCCTCCCGCGGCCCCGCAGTAGCCCTTGTCGCCGTCGGCTGCGCGCCACATCATGCACATGCCGCCCAGGCAGAACTTCATCTTGTCGTCGTGGGTCTTGAGCAGCGGGCAGTACTTGAACTTGGCCTCGGACTCGGGCAGCAGCATGGGCGGTCTCCTTGTGTGCCGCCTAGCCCTTGCGGGCGGCGGGCGCGGGGAAGTCCACCAGGGCCTTCTTGCCCAGGCGGCTCTTCAGGTATTCCACCAGGATGGCGCTCACGCGCTCCTCGCGGTTGAGGATCTTGGCGTAGCTGCCGCCCTGCACCACCTTCTGGAACTCGCTCTTGTTCATGGCCGGGTTGGTCTTGGCGATGTTCTCGATGGCGGCGGAGTAGGCCTGGATCTTCCGGTCCAGCTCGCCCTCGGGCAGGGCGGAGAGTTCCTTCACGCGCAGGGCGAACTCGTCGGGGTCGGGCAGCTTGTCGCTCTCCATGATGCGCTTGAAGGCCGTGGCGTAGCGGGTGCTGCCCTCGTTGATGTGGTCCTTCATGACCACGTTCATGCCGGCCCAGCCCGCGCGCAGCCACTTGAACAGCGTCAGCGACACCTGGTTCGGGGAGTCCTCCACGAACACCTGCACCGAGGCCGAGTCGTACATGTAGGTGTCGGCCCAGCCGATCATGCCCTTGTTCAGGCCGTTGATGCCGGAGTAGAAGTAGCTCCACTCGCCGTCGTCCAGGATGACGGCCTTCTTGCCCACGCTGGACTTGTCCTTCTGCTTGGACACGGAGATGAGCACGTTCTTGCCGTGGTGCTTGGTCAGGATGATGAGCCGGTTCAGGTCGTAGCGGTAGTAGCCGCCGCCGAAGCTGTCGGGCGCGTTGACCTCGTATTCGCTGCCCCACAGGGCCACGGGCTTGTCCAGCTTGGCCAGGTGCAGCCAGGGCTTGCGGTCCCTGTCCACGATGTCGCTGCCGGAGTGCCAGCCGCCCAGGCGCAGAACGCTGGGGAACAGCAGGTAGTTGGGAATCTCCGGGTTGTAGCAGTAGCGCATCAGGCGGGTCAGCGAGGTCTTCATGGTCATGCGCAGCACGCTGCCGTTGCCGTCGATGCGGCGGTCCGGCGCCAGGGAGCGGGCGTCGCCCTGGATGTGGTCCACGAAGTCCAGCAGGGCGCCGTAGCTGTCGGGATTGATCGCGCTGCCTTTGCGCAGGACAGTGTCCAGCAGGGCGCCGATGTTCTGCTCCACGGGCTGGGGCAGGGCGGCGCTGGCCGGGGCGGCCCACAGCAGCAGGGCGAAAAGGACGAGGATGAGGCCGCGCGCGGTGCGGGCGGCGGTGGCAAGGGACATGCAAAACCCTCATGTTGTCGTGGCGGAGGCGGCGAAATGCCGTCCGCGTCAGCAGGAGAATATACGACCGATTTCCGGCCCTGGCAAGGCTTGCGGGGGCAGGGGGGCCGACCGGGCCAGCGCTCGGGCCAGCACTGGGGGCGGGGCGGCTGTTGGCTTCCGCCCGGAAACAGGGTAGAAGGCCGCAAGCGGCCGCACACGGCCAAGTCTTGCCCACCACATCCTGTCAACGGGAGCGCCCATGACCTTTCCCCTTGCCGTGCTTGTCTCCGGCGGCGGTTCCAACCTCCAGTCCATCCTGGACAGGATCGATTCCGGCGCGCTGCCCGCCGAGGTCCGGCTGGTGCTCTCCAACAAAGCCGACGCCTACGGCCTGGAGCGCGCCCGCAAGAAGGGCATCCCGGCGGTGGCCCTGCCGCACGCGGACTTCCCATCGCGCCAGGCCTTCGACCAGGAGATGATCCGCGTCATCCGCGAGCACGGGGTGGACGAGGGCCGGGGCGCGGTGGCCCTGGCCGGGTTCATGCGCATGCTCACCCCGGAGTTCCTGCGCGCCTTTCCCCAGCGCGTGGTGAACATCCACCCGGCGCTCTTGCCGAGCTTCCCCGGCACCCACGGCGCGCGCGACGCCGCCGACTACGGGGTGCGCCTGGCCGGGTGCACGGTGCACTTCGTGGACGAGATCATGGACCACGGCCCGGTGATCATCCAGGCCGCGGTGCCCGCCCTGTCCGGCCCGGAGGGCGGTGAGGGCGGAGACGCCCTGGCCGCGCGCATCCTGAAGCTGGAACACTGCATCTACCCCCAGGCGCTGTGCTGGCTGGCCCAGGGCCGCCTGAGCCTGCGCGGCCGCCACGTGCTGGTGGACGGCGCCGCCCCGGCCAGCCTGGGCGCGCCCGAGTCGCCCCACATCGTCAGCCCGGGCCTGGAGCCGGGCTTTCTTCCCGCATAGGACCCCCCGCGTAAGCCACGGCAATCGGCCCCGCGCCGGGGCCAAGGAGGCGCGCATGTCCACGGAGTTCCACCTGACCCTCTCCGACGGCGAGAAGCGCGCCCTGAAGGACCTGGTGCGCCTGTCCATCGCCAGCGCCCTTGCGGGGCGCGAGACCCCGATTCCCGAGGCCCCCACGGAACTCTTGACCCGCGAACTGGGAGCCTTCGTCACCCTGACGCTGGCGGGCCAGCTGCGCGGCTGCATTGGCAACGTGCTGGGCAGCGGGCCGCTGTGGCGCACGGTATGGAGCATGGCCCGGGCCGCGGCCTTCGAGGACCCGCGCTTTCCGCCCCTGACCCTGCGCGAGTTCGAGGCCGTTCACGTGGAGATCTCCATCCTGGGGCCGGTGGAGCCATGTCCCGATCCGGAACGAATTATCGTCGGCCGCCATGGCCTGATCGTGAGCCGGGGTGGGCGCCAGGGGCTCCTGCTGCCCCAGGTGCCTGTGGAGTGGGGCTGGAACCGGGAGCAATTTATATCGCAAACATGCAGGAAGGCAGGGCTTCCTGAGAGCGCCTGGCAGCATCCGGAAACGCGGATTTTCTGGTTCGAAGCCGAGGTGTTCTAGAGAAAATATTCACATGTGTGAACAATTCGCATAGATGGTTTTGACACAAACGCCAGGATCATGTAACCTCCTCGACAAAACTACGCCGCACATCGTCGGTCTGGCGCCCGCAATCGCGCCGGAGTGTGTGGCGTTCCCCCCCTGGAGGCTTCATGACCGGTCTGAGCATCAAAAAAATCCTGTTGCTGCTTGCGATTACTGCGGTGGCGGGGTTCCTTTCCACCATAGCCCTGTTCACCTACAGCTCGCGTAGCGTCAGCGGCACCTTCGAGCACATCCTGCACGTGGAGGAGGCGCTGCAAAGCCGCCTTCAGGAGATGTACGCCGAGGGGCTGCAGACCGAGCAGGCCACGCGCAACGTGGTGCTCAATCCCACGGACAAGAAGGCCCGCGAGAACTACGAAAAGGCCAACGAGAAGTTCAAGAAGGCCCTGGCCAGCGCCACGGCCCTGGCCACCGGAGACATGCAGGCGGAGCTGAAGAAGCTGCCCCAGCTCTGGGACGAGGGCTACGCCCTCAAGGTCGAGATCATGAACCTGGCGGGCGAGGGCAAGGCCGACCGCGCCGTGGAGCTGCTGAACACCAAGGAAACCAAGCAGTGGCGCGTCATCAAGGAGACCGTCCAGAAGCAGCTGGACATCCAGGGCAAGAAGAGCGAGGCCGCCTACCAGGACTACAAGAACCAGGAGGCCCGCACCTTCTGGACCGTGCTGGTGGTGGGCGCGGTGATGCTGCTGCTCATGGCCGCCGGGCTCTTCTTCGGCGCGCGGTTCATCCTGGGGCCGCTGGCGCGCATCCGCGACTTCGCCCGCTGCCAGGCCAAGGGCGATTTCGCCACCTGCCTCGAAGGCAAGTTCGACGGCGAGCTGGCCGAGGTCGGCGGGGCCATCAAGGACATGAGCGCCAAGGTGCAGGACGCCCTGGGCTTCACCCAGGGGGTGCTGGGCGGCATCGTCACCCCGTACGTGGTGGTGGATGAAAAGAGCACGCTCATCATGACCAACCAGACCCTCGTCGACATCCTGCAGCACGAGGGCAAGCCCGCGGACTTCTACGGCCAGAACGTGGCCCACTTCTTCTACGGCGACGCCAGCCGCCAGACCGTGCTGGGCCAGGCCATGCAGGAGAACAAGAACATCATGCGCGAGGTGGACCTGGTGGGCCGCAAGGGCGGAAAGCGCCGCATCCAGATCGCCGCCTCGCCCCTGTACAATTCCATCACCGGCAAGCTCATGGGCGCGCTGTGCCTGTACACCGACCTCACCGAGCTGCGCGAGAAGGAAGCCAAGATCCTGGCCCAGAACGAGACCGTGACCCAGGCCGCCAAGAGCGCGGAGGAGATCATGCAGGCCCTGGCCGATTGCGCCGACCGCCTGTCCCGGCTCATCAGCGAGGTGGAGGACGGCGCGGCCCAGCAGCGCGAGCGCGTGGCCCACACCTCCGCGGCCATGAGCGAGATGAGCGACTCCATCCGCTCCGCGGCGGAAAGCGCCTCCGGCGCGGCCAACGGGGCCGACAACGCCGCCAGGAAGGCCGGCAGCGGCGAGGGCGTGGTGCGCCAGGTGCGCCAGTCCGTGGAGCTGGTGCAGGCCCAGGCCCTGTCGCTCAAGAACGAGATGGGCGGGCTGGGCAAGCAGGCCGAGGCCATCGGCCAGATCATGAACGTCATTTCCGACATCGCCGACCAGACCAACCTGCTGGCCCTCAACGCCGCCATCGAGGCGGCCCGGGCGGGGGATGCGGGGCGCGGCTTCGCGGTTGTGGCCGACGAGGTGCGCAAGCTGGCCGAGAAGACCATGACCGCCACCAAGGAGGTCGGCGACGCCATCGCCAACATCCAGAAGGGCACCCGGGCCAACGTGGAGCAGGTGGACGGCACCGTGCACACCATCGAGCAGACCGCCACCCTGGCCGGAACCTCGGGCGAGGCCCTGCGCGAGATCGTGGACCTGGTGAACCGCACCACCGACCAGGTGCGCACCATCGCCGCCGCCGTGGAGGAGCAGTCCGCCACCAGCACCGAGATCAACGCCGCGGTGGAGTCCATCAACGACATCGCCCAGCGCACCTCGGTGGGCATGGACGAGGCCACCCGCAACGTCGAGGAGCTCAAGCGCCTGGCCGCCCAGCTCCGGGGCATCGTGGAGGGCATGGCCCAGAGCTAGCGGGCGCTGAACGCCGAAAAGCACGAGGGGGCGGCCCCCCCCCGCCCGCCCCGGGGGCGCCCCCCC
>JAEXRD010000069.1 GCA_023438245.1 Pseudomonadota bacterium
GGAAGAGGTCTGGGTCTTCCTCGGCTTGGGCCTTTCGATTTTACCAAGTCCGGCCTGGGCCTGGATTGGAAACGATGGATTTTGTTCCCTGGCCAGGAGCGGGGCGTCGAGGGGGCGGGGATAGTACGCTTACGGTACAGCCCCGACCCCGAGACGACCCGCGACGACGCCAGGGGGCAAAAGCCGCGTTTCCAACCAGGCCCCCCAAACTCCGACGAAGCCAGGGGGCAAGAGCCGCGTTTCCAACCAGGCCCCCCCTGCCCCAATCCAGCCTACGGCTTATACACCAGCTTCTCGTCGAGGTCCGTGGTCCAGGGATTCTTGGAGTTGCGCCAGCCGTCGTTCAGGCGCTTGCCGAAGGCGGGGCTGGCCTTGTCGGCGATCTTGTCGCCCTCGTAGCCGTCCACCATGCTGTAGACGTTGGTGAATCCGGCCTGGGCGGCCAGGTTGGCGGCGGCGGCGCTGCGGTGGCCGCTGCGGCACATCAGGATGATGAGGTCGTCCTTCTTGTAGCGCTGGGCAAGCTGCTCCACGAACTTGGCGTTCGGGGCCAGCGGGTAGGCCTTCTTCTGGGCGTCGAACACGCCGGTCCAGAGCATCGCCGGCACGTTGGCGGCCATGTCCGGGTGGCCCAGGAAGTCGTATTCCTCGGGCGTGCGCACGTCCACGATGAACACCGCGCCGGGCTTGGCGCGCCACATCTCGTAGGACTCCACGGCGGTGGCGTATTTGCCGAGCTTGGTGTGCTTGCGCGCGTCGGAGGGGGCGTCGGCGGCCAGGGCGCTGGCCGCGCAGGCGAGGGAGAGGGCGAGGGTCAGCAAAACGAGGCGGAACCGGTCCATGAATCCTCCGTACGGGTTACGGGTTAGGGGGTTGATCAATTCCTATCATTGCGCTTCGCAAGGCGCAAGATACGCAACGGAATCAGGCTGTTTTGGTCGCCTTTGCGGGTGGGCGCTTGCCTGCGGCGCGGGCATGGTTATTCTCCAGGGCATGAAGCAACTCGTCTGCCCCAACTGCCAGTCCCTGAATCGCGTGGACCCCGCCCGGCTGGCCCAGGCCCTGTGCGGAAAGTGTGCGAAGAACCTTGCCGGGGGCGTGCTGCACCTGGACGCCGCCGCGCTGGACCGCTTTCTGGCGCGCGACGAACTGCCGCTGGTGGTGGACTTCTGGGCGCCCTGGTGCGGCCCCTGCCGCATGATGGCCCCGGCCTTCGACGAGGCCGCGCAGACCCTGGGCGCGCTGGTGCGCATGGCCAAGGTGGACACCGAGGCCCACCCCCAGGCCGGTGCGCGCTTCGGGGTGCAGTCCATCCCCACGCTGGCGCTGTTCGTCGGCGGACGCGAGGTGGACCGGCTCATGGGCGCGCGCCCGGCCCGCGACATCGTGGCCTGGGTGCGCAAGCACCTCAAGTAAATCGGTGCGCACGCACCTCAAGTAAGCCGGTGCGCCAGCACCTGGGATAAGAACACGCGCAAGCGCCTCGCGCAGGCCCGTTCCATAATCCCCCCCGCAACGCAGGGGGGATTTTCCGTATTGTCTCCGCACCCCCCTCTGTGTACTGTCGCGCCTCGCGGGCGTCTGCCCGCACGCCATTCCCCGTCCGGAGACCCCCCATGCGCTGGATTCGCAATCTCGGCTTCAAGGCCAAGCTGTTCGCCCTCACCACCATCTTCACCCTCGGCCTTGTGGCCTTCGCGGCCTATGCCTACACGGTCATCAACCGCGTCAAGGTCACCGGCCCGGTGTACACCGGCATCATCCTGGGCAAGGACCTCATCGCCGACATCCTGCCCCCGCCGCAGTACATCGTGGAGAGCTACCTGACGCTCTTCGAGCTGGCCGGGGCGGAGAACCCCGAGCACCGCAAGGTGCTGGTGGAAAAGGCCGACACCCTGCGCAAGGAGTTCCTGGAGCGCCACGAGTTCTGGGAGAAGAACCTGCGCGACGAGAACCAGCGCGACCTGATGCTGCGCAAGGCCTACGCCCCGGCCATCCGCTTCTACCAGACCCAGGAGACCATGTTCCTGCCCGCGGCCCGCGACGGCGACGCGGAGCGCATGAAGACCATGCTCTACGGCGACCTGCGCCGGGATTTCGACGAGCACCGCGAGGCCGTGCTGAAGCTGGTGGAGGCGTCCACCACGTCGGTTGCCGCCCAGGAGAAGCGCTCCGGCGAGGAGACCGCCACCAGCATCACCGTGCTGCTGGTCATCGGCGGGGTCATCACCGCGCTGTGCTACGCCCTGGCGCTGGTCATCATCGGCTCCATCCTGGGCCCCATGCGCACCCTGCAGGAGTTCGCGGGCAAGATCGCCGGGGGCGACCTGAACCAGTGCATGTCGCTGAACCAGACCGACGAGGTGGGCAGCGTGGCCGCTTCGGTGTGCGTCATGGTCGACAACCTGCGCGCCAAGATCGGCGAGGCCGAGGACAAGACCGCCCAGGCCGAGCAGGAGAGCCGCCGCGCCAGCGAGGCCCTGGAGCGGGCCGAGACCAGCCGCCAGGAGGCCGAGCAGGGCCGCGCCACGCTTCTGGGCGCGGTGGAGCGCCTGCAGCGGGTGGTTGTGCGCATGAACGAGTCCTCGGCCCAGCTTTCCGGCCAGGTGGAGCGCAGCAAGCAGGGGGCCGAGGTGCAGTCCTCGCGCATCTCCGAAACCGCCGCGGCCATGCAGCAGATGAGCGCCACCGTGCTGGACGTGGCCCGCAGCGCCGACGGCGCGGCCCTGAGCGCCGAGAACGCCAAGGCCAAGGCTCGCGAAGGCGCCGAGGTGGTCACCGAGGTGGTGCGCGGCATCGGCCAGGTGCAGGCCCAGGCCCTGGGGCTGAAGGACGACATGGGCGACCTGGGCAGGCGCGCCCGCGACATCGGCCAGATCATGAACGTCATTTCCGACATCGCCGACCAGACCAACCTGCTGGCCTTGCACGCCGCCATCGAGGCCGCCCGCGCGGGCGACGCCGGGCGCGGCTTCGCCGTGGTGGCCGACGAGGTGCGCAAGCTGGCGGAGAAGACCATGCAGGCCACCAGCGAGGTGGAAAAGGCCATCCAGGGCATCCGCCAGGGCACCGAGGCCAGCGCCGGCAGCGTGGAGCGGGCCGTGGCGGCCATCGACGAGGCCACCGAGCTGGCCGGGCGCTCCGGCCAGGCCCTGGGCGAGATCGTGGGGCTGGTGGAGCTGGCCGCGGACCAGGTGCGCGGCATCGCCGCCGCCAGCGAGGAGCAGTCCGCCGCCAGCGAGCAGATCCGCCGCTCCATCGACGAGGTGGACGCCATCTCCACCCGGACCGCCGAGGTCATGCTGGAGAGCGCCCGCGTGGTGGGCGAGCTGGGCGACGAGGCCCAGACCCTGCGCGGACTCATAGAAGAGCTGCAGACCAGATAGCGAACCGCGGACCGGGGAGCGGCCTGCGGGCGGGGCGGGGCCTAGTCGCGCCCCTCCAGCCACCGGGCCAGCGTGGGCGGCGGCCGCAGCGAGCTGGGCGGCGGGGCCCACACCGGGGGCTTGGAAAGGTCCAGCCCGCGCTGGATCACCGACACCGGGCGGTCGCTTGAGACCACCACCACCAGCAGCTCCGAGTGTGCGTGGGTGAAGCGCAGGGCCGAGTTGTAGCGCGCGCCGCGCGCCCGGTCCTCGCCGGGGAAGCTGGCGCCGTCCATCAGGCAGGCAAAGCTCACGAGCTGGCAGCGCTTGCAGCCGATGTGCAGCGCCCCGTCCACCTTGGCCAGGCGCGCGGCCAGATCCAGATGCTCGTCGGTGTTCAGCGCCAGGGGCTGCTCCAGCCCGTGCCCGCGCAGGGGCAAGAGCGGCAGGTGCGGGTCCAGGATCAGCGCGCAGCCGTACTTGCGCTCACCCGCAGCCGCCACCAGGCGCGACACGGCGTGGAACAGGTCGTCGCGCTGGTCGGGCTCCAGCGGCCATTCCAGCAGGGCCTCCTCCAGGAACACCAGGCGCGGCTTGCGGTTGGTGGAGTGGAACGCGCCGTCGGAGAAGCTGCACACCAGCTCGCCGTCGAGCATGAGCAGCCCGTGGCGGCCATCGAACCGGGCGCACAGGCTGCCGCGCGGCAACTCCCCGCCCGCGGCCACGCCGGTGACGTGCTCGCCGTCGGAGACCAGCATGCGCCCGCTGTGCTCCACGGTCTGCAGCAGCTTGCGCACGTGCTTGCAGTTGTCCAGCCGGGGGCGCTCCTGCTTGGGAAAGCGGGCCAGGAAATTCAGGCGGCTGACGCGCGACGGCTCCACGAAGGCCAGGTGGCCGCGGGCCCAGGCGCCCTCCTCGGGCGTCTTGGAGATCTGGATCACGGCGTCGAGCAGGTTGCTCACCCTGAGCCGGGTGTCCGGCCCCACGGCCCTGGCGCGCTCGTCCACGACATAGTCGTGCACCGCGTGCGGGGCCATGCCCTGGAGCATGCTGGCCGCCGTGTCCAGCGAGAGCGCATCGGCGGAGGACAGGTTGTGGGAGAACTGGAGCATGGCCAGCTCCAGCCAGCGGCGGGTGACCCCGGCGGCGCAGAGGTCCTGGTGGTGCTCGGTGAACCACATCTGGTAGGCCACGTTGCGCGTGCGCCCGCCCAGGCTGACCAGCCCGGCCAGCCCCAGGCGCTTGCTCTTGGCCTGGTCGAAGTAGCTCACCTGCTCGGGGTCGGGCAGGCCCTCCAGCCACTCGGCGGTGTCCAGGAAGTATTCCCGGAGCCGCAGCTCGTGCCCGGCCAGCAGGCCCTGCGGGTCCACCACGCGCAGTTCGTCGCCCGGGGCCATGGCGAACACCAGCGCCGTGCGCGTGGGGCCGGAGAACTTGCACAGGCCCTGGCGCAAGCCCTCCATGGCGCTGTGCAGGCACATCAGGTGATGACGATCCAACCCCCGGCCCTCCGGACACTTTCCGCGTTATTCCGCGCCCCGACGATATACGTAGCCCGCGCAAAACGCAATGGCCGGGTCTATGGAAGCATCGAAAAACGCGACGGAATTGCGGGGTGAATGTGCGGCTCAGCGGGCGAACAGGCCGGGGCGGATGTGGGCGGCCAGCTCGCCGTCCACGCGCCACACCACGCGCATGCCGGGGTGTGCCGCGCTCACGGGGATGCCGTCCTTCTCCAGCGCGAAGCCGCCCGGAGCCAGCACGGGCCGCTGCAGGCCCGGCAGCATGAGCGTCAGGCCCTCGGGCCGGGCCGGGTCGAAGGTGCCCTTGATCTCCACCTCCCAGGCGCTGCCGCTCCAGGCGGCCTCGCCCCGGGCCGGGCCCAGCACGCGCAGAAGCGGCATGGGGCGCGGGCCGGAACGGTTCAGCCCCGGGATGGGCCTGCGCGGATCGGCCCCGAACAGGCCCGTGGTGAGCTGGCGCGAGGCGGCAAAGCGCAGTTCCTCCAGCGCCCGGCGGGGCTGGAAGTCGCCGCTGGCCGCGCCGTCCAGGGCGAAACGCCAGGCGTCGGCCACGCAGGCCAGGTAGGCCGAGCTGCGCGTGCGGCCCTCGATCTTCAGGCAGTCCACCCCCAGCCGGGCCAGCCAGCGCGCCTGCCACACCAGGCACAGGTCCTGGGGCGCGAAAAACTGGGTCCAGCTCTCCTGGCCGGGCGCGCCGGGGCTGTCGGTGTAGTGCTCGACGACCTCCCAGGCGGTTTCTCCAGGGCCAGGGCCGGGGTCGGCGCCAGCGCGCTTCCGCTCCTGCACCACGCTGGTGGCGCGGTACTCGTAGCGGCAGGGGTGGGCGCAGGATCCCATGCTGGCCGTGCGCCCGGCCTGGTTCACGCCGCGCCCGGTCATGTGCACCGAGAGCTGGCAGCGGCCGGAGAAGGCCATGCACTGCGCCCCGTGGGCGAAGACCTCCAGCTCGAAGCCCGGCAGCTCGCGGTCGCGGGCGGCGCACAGCTCCATGACCTCGCGGGCGGCGCACTCGCGGGCCAGGTTGGCGCGGGTGGCCCCCAGGTCCCGCCACAGGGCGCAGGCCTCGATGTTGCGGGTGTTGGCCTGGGTGCTCACGTGCACGGGCAGCTGCGGGGCATGCTTGCGGGCCAGCCGGAACACGCCGGGATCGGCCACGATGAGGCCGTCGGCCCCGGCCTGCGCGGCCTGCTCCAGCCCCTGGCGCACCAGCCGCATGTCCTGCTGGCGCGGGGTGGCGTTGAGGCAGACGTACACGCGCACGTTCGCGGCGTGGGCGTCGGCCACTGCCTGGGCGAGCCCCCCGCCCCCGAACCCGGCGGCCCGGGCGCGCAGGTTGGGGCCGTCGGCCCCCAGGTACACGGCGTCCGCCCCGTAGAGCAGGGCCGTGGCCAGGCTCTCGGCGTCGCCCGCGGGCAGCAGCAGCTCGGGGATTCGTGCAGGGGTGGCGCGCATGGGCGGTGGGTAGCCCGCCTGGCCTTTACGGTCAAGGCCTGCGGCCAAGGCCCGCCGCCATGGACGGGGGTCGGGCGGCCCCCGGCTGGACTTTTGATGCGTTCTCGGCAAAGATGCGGGCGTCATGAATAGCGCCCGGAACATGCCCGCCCCCAGCGCACAACGCGCGGCCCGGGCCGTGGTGCCGCTTCTGCTGGCCGTTCTGATGACCGGGCTGCTGGCGCTCCCGGCGCTGCTGGCCACACCCTCGCCCGTTCTGGCCGCCAAGGCCGCCAAGGACAAGGCCCCGGCCAAGGCGGCTCCCGCTCCCGCCGATCCCACCCCCGCAGACGAGCCTGTGGCCCGCTTCCAGACCCTGCTGGCCCGCAGGCAGGCCACCCCGGCGGCCCTGCGCAAGCTGGAGGGCGAGCTGGAGGCGGCCAAGGCCCAGAAGCCCGACGGCGCGCAGGGGGCCAAGGCCCAGTTCTTCCTGGCCCGCGTGCAGGAGGAGATCGCCAGGAAGACCGGCGCGCGCGCGGACTGGCAGAAGAGCGAGGAGAGCTTCGGCCAGTACCTGGAGCGCTTCCCCAAGCATATTCTGGTGGCCGAGGCCCTGGTGAAGCGCGGCTACCTGCGGCTGTACTCCCTGGGCGACCCGGACGGCGCGCTGGAGGACTTCCGCGCGGTGCTGAAGAGGCACGCGGCGCACCCCCGCGCGGCCCTGGCCAAATCCCTGGCCGCCAAGGCCGAGCAGGCCAAGGCCAAGGGCCAGAAGCGCCCGCCCGAGGCCAAGGCGGACCAGAAGTCCGAGGCCAAATCCGAATCGAAGGCCACGCCCCCGAACATGGCCGAGCTGCCGCCCCCGCCGGTGGCGCACCAGAAGCCGCGCGGCGCGGGCACGGCCACCCTGGTGGAGATGCGCTACAAGACCGCCAGCGACTACAGCCGCGTGGTGCTGGACGCCGACGCGCCCGTGCGCTTCAAGTACCAGCTCATCGACGCCAGCGGGAACCCCGTGCCCTCCCCCAAGGAGAGCGGAGGCTCCGGCGCGAAAGGCGAGCGGCCCCGCAGGCTCTACATCGACCTCATGAACACCCACGTGGGCAAGAACATCGCCGCCGAGACCAAGGTCTCCGGGGGCATGCTGAAAAGCCTGCGCGCCAGCCAGAAGGACCCGGACACCACGCGCATCGTGCTGGAGGTCACGGAGTTCCACGACTACAAGGTCTTCGCCCTGGAGAACCCCTTCCGCCTGGTGGTGGACGTGTACGGCGCGCCCGCGCAGCGGGCCAAGGCGGCCCCGGAGCCGGCGGCGGCGGACGAGGAGCCGGACGACGCCCCGGCCCCGCAGCGGGCGGTCAAGGGCGGCATAAAAGCCCCCAAGGGCAGCCGGGCGCGCATCGCCGCGGACCTGGTGGAGCAGCTGGGCCTCACCGTGCACACCATCATGGTGGACGCCGGCCACGGCGGCAAGGACCCCGGCGCGCAGGGTTTCGGGCTGATGGAGAAGGACGTGAACCTGCGCATGGCGCTCATTCTGGGCAAGGAGCTCAAGTCGCGCGGGTTCAAGGTGGTGTACACCCGCACCACCGACGACTTCATCCCCCTGGAGGAGCGCACCGCCCGGGCCAACGTGCGCAAGGTGGACCTGTTCATCTCGCTGCACTGCAACGCCCACCACGACCCGACCATGAGCGGGCTGGAGACCTACAGCCTGAACCTGGCCCGCACCCCGGACGCCGTGCGCGTGGCCGCGCGCGAGAACGCCGTGTCCGACAAGAGCATCAGCGACCTGCAGATGATCCTCACCGACCTCATGCTCACCAGCAAGATCAAGGAGAGCCTGGACCTGGCGCGCGGCGTGCAGCGTAGCGGGCTTTCCAACCTGCGCCAGGGCAAGTTCACCGTCACCGACCACGGCAACCGCGAGGCCCCTTTCTACGTGCTCATGGGCGCGAAGATGCCCTCCATCCTGGTGGAGATCGGCTACATCACCAACAAGACCGAGGCCGGGCGGCTCAAGAGCGACTACTACCTGCGCACCATGGCCCGGGGCATCGCCGACGGCGTGGTGGAGTACAAGAACACCCTGGAGCGCCACGCCATCAAGAAGTAGCGGGGCGGGGGCCCAAATGCGACAGGGCCCAAACGCGGCAGGGGCGGGAAGCTTGCACAAGCACCCCGCCCCTGTCGCGTTTCCGGCGTCGGCCTTCCGGCCTACAGCACTTCCAGCTCCACGAAACGCTCATACAGCACGCGGCTGATCCAGGCGTCGGTGGCGGCGTAGATGATCTGCTTGGTGGACAGGCTCTCGCGCGCCCAGTTGGAGCACTGCGCGCCCTTGGAGATGCGCTTGCCCAGCAGGTTGGCCGTGAGGTTGCGCAGGCCGTGGGTGCGCATGTCCATCTTCTTGGCCACGTCGCCCAGGTCCACGAAGCCCGCCTCCTCGAACTCGAAGTGCTCCTTCAGGCCCTTCAGGTCGTCGCGCACGCTCACACCGCTCTTGACGATGCCCGGCGCGGCCAGGATCTCGGTGAGCAGGTTCTTTTCCGCCAGCTTGGCCAGCTGGAAGATGTACACGTCCTTGTCCGTGGCCAGCTGCAGCAGGGCCGGGGGCGGAATCTTGCCCTTCTTGAAGATGGGCCGGGTCTCGGTGTCGAAGCCGATGAGCGTCTGGGCGTGCAGCACCTTCATGGCCTGGATGAGCTGGCGGTCGCTTTCCACCAGGATGATCTTGCCCACGAACTGGATGAGCGGCAGCTCCATGATCTCTTCGGTGGTGAAGGCGCGCAGGTGCTGCTCGTCGATGGTCGCATCCTCGCGGATGGGGGCCAGGGGCACGATGACCGGCTTGGGGGCCTTGGGCGTGCGTCCGCGCCGGCCGCCCCTGCCGCGCGCGGGCCTGGGAGCCTGTTCGGGCTGGTCGGAATGCCCGGGCTGGTCGGCCAGGTAGTCGGCGTCGGGACGGGCCTCGCAGCCCTCGTCGTCCAGGGGCAGCGCGGCCTGGGCCTGGGCCTCCCCCCCCTTGCTCTGGGCGGGCTTGCGCGAGCGGCGCGAGCGGCGGCGGCGGGGCTTCTTGGGCGCGCCGTCGCCACTGGAATCGCCGCCGGAGTCGCCTTCGGGGGCCTGGGAAGCCGCCGGGGAAAGGTCGAAAAGTTCTTCGGAGTTACTCATGTTCGCGGGTGGTGTTGAAGGAGACCTCGGGCCATTTTTCCTGGGTGTCCTCCAGCCGCCACTGGCTGGGGGCAAGGTAGGCCAGGTTGTCCTCGGCGTCGCGGGCCAGGCTGGAGTGCATGGCGCGCTCGAAGTCGGCCAGCTTGCGCTTGTCCTCGCAGGAGACGAAGCGCGCGCAGTTGTACTGGGCGGGCTCGTACAGCGCGTCCACGCCGTACTCGTCCTTCAGCCGGGCCATGATGACGTCGAACTGCAGCACGCCCACCGCGCCCAGGATGTAGTCGTTGCCCATGAGCGGGCGGAACACCTGCACCGCGCCCTCCTCGGCCAGCTGGGCCAGCCCCTTCTGGAGCTGCTTGGCCTTGAGCGGGCTTTTGAGGATCACGCGGCGGAAGTGCTCCGGCGCGAAGCTGGGGATGCCGGTGAACTTGAGCGGCTCCTTCTCCGTGAAGGTGTCGCCGATCTTGATGGTGCCGTGGTTGTGCAGGCCGATGATGTCGCCGGGCCAGGCCTCGTCCACATTGCTGCGGTCCTGGGCCATGAAGATGGTGGCGTTGGCGATGGTCACGTCCTTGCCGATGCGGTGGTGCCTCAGCTTCATGCCGCGCTGGAAGCGCCCGGAGCAGATGCGCAGGAAGGCGATGCGGTCGCGGTGGGCCGGGTCCATGTTCGCCTGGATCTTGAACACCACGCCGGAGAACTCCGGCTCGGTGGGCTCCACGTCGCGGCTGGTGGTGGGCCGGGGCCGGGGGGCCGGGGCCAGCTCGGCGAAGGCGTTCAGCATTTCCTGCACGCCGAAGTTGTTGATGGCGCTGCCGAAGAACACCGGGGTCTGCTTGCCCGCCAGGTAGCGCTCGCGGTTGAACGGATAGCCCGCGCCCTCCACAAGCTCCATGTCCCGGCGCAGGTCCGCGGCCTGGCCGCCGAGCAGCTCGTCCAGCCGGGGGTCGTCCAGGCCCTTGATGACGATGCCTTCCTGGATCTTGCCGCCGTGCGTGGCGCTGAACAGGTGCAGCTCCTGCTTCAGGATGTTCCAGGTGCCCTTGAAGCCCTTGCCCATGCCGATGGGCCAGGTCATGGCCGCGCACTCGATCCCTAAGCTCTCCTCGATGTCCGAGAGCAGGTCCAGGGGCTCGCGGCCCTCGCGGTCCATCTTGTTGATGAAGGTCATGATGGGCGTGTCGCGCAGGCGGCACACGTCCATGAGCTTGCGGGTCTGGGTCTCGACGCCCTTGGCGCTGTCGATGACCATGACCGCGGAGTCCACCGCGGTGAGCACGCGGTAGGTGTCCTCGGAAAAGTCCTGGTGGCCGGGGGTGTCCAGCAGGTTGATGGCGAAGCCCTGGTACTCGAACTGCATCACCGAACTGGTGACGGAGATGCCGCGTTCGCGCTCCATGGCCATCCAGTCGCTGGTGGCGTAGCGGGCGGCCTTGCGCGCCTTGACGGTGCCGGCCATCTGGATGGCGCCGCCGTAGAGCAGCAGCTTTTCGGTCAGGGTGGTCTTGCCGGCGTCGGGGTGGCTGATGATGCCGAAGGTGCGGCGGCGCGCCACCTCGCGGGCGAGGTCTTTCTCAAATTGCGGGTCTGTCACTGAACTCTCCAGAAGGGGTGCGCGGCGGAGGAAAAGAGGCGAAGGGGCCCTGCCGCGCGCGCAAAATCGGGGCACTCTCCCCCATACGCGGCCAAAGGTCAAGTGCGCGGGGGGAGGAGGCCCTGCCGCGCGCGGGTTCCCATTAGACACCGGGGCCGGGTAATGGTACCAGCAACAATCATGGCCCGGCCCCGTCGCCTCCCTCGGGGCCAGCGAACCGACACCCCCGGAGAGTTCCCGCGATGAAGCCCGCACCCGCCGCCAAAGTGGACACCGAGGCCCCGGCCCAACTCCTGGGCCTGGGCGATGTGCGCATCACCGACGAGCCCACCGAGGCGGACGAGGCCCTGTTCCTGGCCATCACCAACACCAAGCTCACCGAGCAGGAGCTCTCCTTCCTGGCCACACCCGCCGAGGTGCTGCCCCGGCAGGAGCGCGTGCTGGCCGTGCACTGGCACCCGGAGTTCGTGCCCCTGGACGTCATCCGCACGCGCATCGAGGCCACCTTTCCCAACCGAGCCCAGGAGCTGGTCATCCCCACCCAGCACAACGAGATTTTGACCTACGGCGACTTCGCCGGGGTGGAGGTGGACTGCTTCTCGCGCGGGTTCAACCTCAAGGTGCAGCTTCTCATCCACTTCCGCGCAGGGCGCATGGACCGTGCGGGCGTGCTGAAGAGCATGCTGGAGCACACCTTCCGCTACCGCCAGGGCCAGCTCTTCGAGTTTTTGGACGTGCTGACGGGCAAGGACGAGCACCGCCTGGCCGCCGTGGCCGGGGAGACCGGCGCCGAGGAGGAGACCGTGCTCTTCGCCCGGGCCCACGCCCGCAAGCTCTCCGCGCTCATCG